>JACQPW010000013.1 GCA_016207285.1 Candidatus Kerfeldbacteria bacterium
CACGGTTTGAATATTCAGGATTTTTGCAAACAATTCAACGATCGTACCAAAGATCAGCGCGGTGATATTCTGCCGGTGGTGATTACCGTCTACGAAGATCGCAGTTTTGATTTCATCCTGAAAACACCACCCGCTGCCGAATTGTTAAAGAAAGCGGCTGGAATTCAAAAAGGTTCCGGCAAGCCCCTAACCGAGAAAGTGGGCAAAATTACCAAACAACAACTCAAAACGATTGCCGAAACCAAGATGCCTGATTTAAATGCCAATGATGTCGATGCCGCCATGCGGATTATCGCCGGGACTGCTCGACAAATGGGCTTGACTATTGAAGACTAACGTAGACTATATGCCAAAAACCTCCAAACGTTACCGTTCCACCAGCGCTAAACTAGTCGCCGGAAAATCATACACACCAGCTGAAGCTGCCGTGTTATTAAAAGATGCGCCGACCAAATTTGATGGTAGTGTTGAACTACACATCCGCTTAGGCATTGATCCAAAAAAATCTGACCAATCTGTCCGCGGTTCTGTCCAATTACCACACGGTACAGGCAAAACGAAGCGCGTGATTGCCTTTGTTGGTTCAAACCATGAGGCCGAAGCTAAAGCAGCTGGTGCAGATATTATTGGTACTGCTGAAGTGATTCAGCAAATCAAAACCACTGGTAAAATTGATTTTGATGTCGCCATCGCTACACCAGACATGATGAAGCAGTTAGCACCGGTCGCTCGCATTTTGGGCCAAAAAGGTTTAATGCCCAACCCTAAAACGGAAACCGTTGGTCCAGATGTCAGTAAAATGATCCTGGCTCTTAAGGCAGGTAAGGTCAACTTCAAAAACGATGCTACCTGCAACATTCACCTGGCTATTGGTCGAGTGTCCTTTAGTCCAGAACAGCTTGAAGCGAATGCCAAAGCTGCCATCGAAGCGATTCGCAAAGCCAAGCCAGCTTCATCCAAAGGCACTTACCTCCGTTCGGTCACCCTGGCCTCGACCATGGGTCCAGGCATTCCCTTGTCCGTCACTGCCTGATATACTGGGCAGTATGAACACTGCCAAACGCCCTGACATTGATCAATACTTTTTGGACATTGCCCAAGTCGTTGCTAAACGCGCCACCTGTGACCGCGCTCACATTGGCGCGGTTTTAGTAAAAAATAAATATATCATTTCCACTGGTTATAACGGCGCACCCCGCGGATTAGGTCACTGTGACGAAGTTGGTCATCAGATGGAGAACGACCATTGTGTGCGTACCACCCATGCCGAGCAAAATGCCATCATTCAGGCGGCCGTCCATGGTAGTTCAACAGAAGGCTGCACACTCTACAGCACCCATTCGCCCTGTAAAATTTGTACCAAAATTATATTGAATGCTGGCATTCAACGGGTAGTGTCCTTGCAGCTGTATCGCGATGATAGTGTGCAAGCGATGTTTAAGGAAGCCGGGGTTGAATTTGTGACCGTCGCCTCCGCATGATCATTGCTTTAACTGGAGAAAAATTAGCGGGCAAAGGTACCACAGCCGATTATTTACAGCGTCAGTATGGCGCCCGGGTTTTGCGCTTCTCCCAAGCGTTAAGCGATATCTTGGCACGGTTACATCAGCCGAACACCCGCGCCGAGTTGGTGGCGCTCGGCTCGTATGTACGGAGTCGCTTTGGTGATGATATTTTAGCCAAAGTAGTCGTTGGTGATGCGCTTACCGCTACGGAACCGCTAGTAGTGATTGATGGTATGCGCTATCTGGTAGAACGAGCCGCTTGCCAAGTATTGCCCAATTTCTACTTGTTGAATGTGACAGCCCCAGTGGAAGTGCGTTTTGAACGCACTCGACTGCGGTCTGAAAAAGCCGATGAGACCACCATGTCGTACAGCGAGTTTGTGCAACGTGAACAAGATGCCACTGAACAGCAAATTGCGGCTGTCCAACAGCAGGCCAATCAGACTATTCAGAACACAGGTAGCCTGCCAGATTTATACGCTGCTCTTGATCAATGGCTCGCTACCTTGCCGCATTAGTTGTCTGGGGTCTACTGACCGGTCCGGCCTTTGCGAGTAGCAATTATATTTATCCGTTGCCGGATTGGCAGGTGAGCACTACCCACGGTGAAGATATTGGTGGTGGACTCTACCACATGGGTGTGGACGCTGGTTTTGGTTTACCAGCCGGTGCGCCGGTTTACGCTGTGGCTGATGGGATTGTGCGCGAAGCCCAAGAGCGTTCCCAGTTTGGTTTAGTTGTATTGATTGAACAGGCGGCCGATACCGATCAAGCGCAGGTCTCTCTATATGGACATCTTGATCCGACCAACGTACAAGTGACCCCTGGCCAAAGCGTCTTGGCTGGTGATCAAATTGGCGTATTAGGCAACTCTAGTAACAACGGCGGTTGGACAACCCACCTGCACTTTGGGATTCATAAATCTCCTTATACTGGTGACTGGGTGTACTATGGACATGTCTATGATCCGGAAACAGCTGCGGACTGGTATAATCCCGAAAAATATATCCCTAAGCACTTTGTGAGCGACACGTGGCAACCCACTATTGATCTGGATTTGGTCGACGGGGACATTGTTGGTAATACCGTTGATCTTACTGGCACAGTGGGTGATCTAGGAGCCGGTGTGCAGAAGCTTACACTGCGTGCTAGTAGCGATGCCATCACTTGGTCCACACTGGCGGTCTACGATAACCCAGAGTATATAATCGATGCAGCAGTTGATATTTCAACTTATTCTGATGGTACGCTCTATTTAAAATTAGTTGCGCGTGATGGCTATACCGAAAAAACTGTTGTCCAACGCACCGTAATGAAAGACCCCTACCGCTACACCACCCCTGGTTTTGTGGCCATGAAGTCTGGAGCCAGTGACGCTTTTGTCACACAATGGTCATTCGGCGGCACAGTGTTGAACGCCTGGTTCCCGTTTAACCAGCACTGGTCAGCTGGTGGACTATTAGCAGTGGGGGACATCACTGCTGAAACGGATCTAGATATTATAGCGGTGCGCAAGGCTAAAGCTGGTACCACCCCATTGGTGAAAATTCTGTCTGCTACAGGTACAGTGCTAGCGCATTTTAAGTTACCGCAGCAGACGCCACTGGCTGTGACGACCGCACCCAGTCAAGTGATTATTGCCAGTCAAGTAATGGCGCTACCGGTCATCACCGCCTACACAGAGACTGGTGTCGTACAATGGTCGTTCGATCGCTTTGACCCGACCTTGGCTATTACCGGATTAGCGACCACGGATACTACGCTCTATGTCTGCGGTGAATTAAACAGTAGGTCCATTATCTATTTGCTAGATTTAGCCACTCAAACGATTACCAACCAGTTCCGACCCTTTAGTAAACATTTACAGACAGGGTGTCGAGTGACGACCGGCGATCTCGACGGCGATTCGAATCCGGAAATCATCGTCGGTACAACCGGTGGCGTCCCGGCTAGCGTGAAAGCCTTTACGGCCAGTGGTGCATTATTTGCCACGGCTGTTCAGCCGTTTGGAGATACCTTTACTGGTGCCGTTGATGTTCGATTAATGCAATGGGATACGACAGAAACTGGTGTGACGGAGGATGAGCTGCTTGTGAGTCAAGCCAGCGCTGGTCAGGCCTGGGTGAAGGTGTATAACCTCACTGACGAAGATACGGTTATACTGACTAAGCGCGTTTATGAGGAAGAGTTTACAAAAGGTGCTCAGATTGTCGGTTGGCAATGACCATGCTAAGCTCACCGTATGGACGGTAAATTTATTGTCTTTGAAGGGGGAGAGGGTAGCGGCAAATCATCGCACGTCCAGTTAACGAGTGATTTTTTGACGCAGCGTGGTTTCACGACTTTGGCTACCCATGAACCGGGCGCTACGGCTGTCGGAAAAATTATTCGCCGCTTAATTTTAGATCATGCTGAAGAAGCCACCACTGAACCACTAGCCGCCCGAGCCGAGTTGATGTTGTTCTTAGCGGATCGAGCTCAGCATGTGGCCGAGCAAATTCAGCCGGCCATGCAACGTGGTACCAGCGTGTTGTGTGACCGCTTCACTGGATCGACCTTGGCCTACCAAGTCGGGGCGCGTAACCTTGGTCCAGAAGCGTTGATCGAGCAGATGGAAGCCTTTGCCCGGGCTGGCTTGGAACCAGATCTAACGATCTACCTCGATTTGGATCCCACCATCGGCATTGCCCGTAAGCAGCGTCAGGCTAACCACACTATGAATACCTTCGACCAGTTTGATGTGGAATTTCATCAAGCGGTACGAGATTATTTTTTACGCTACGCCCACAACCATCCTCAGTGGGTAGTGTTAGATGCTAACCGACCACTGACCGCGGTGCAATTCGACATTAATCAGTTACTGGACAAACTGTATGGAACTACCCATTAGACTATTATCCACTACGGCTAAGCTGCCTAGTTATGCCCATGACAGCGATGCTGGGATGGATCTCTATGCTGATGATCAAATAATGATTCCAGCGGGGGAGCGGGCTTTGGTTAAAACCGGTATTGCCCTCGCCATTCCAGTTGGCCAGGTTGGTTTAGTATGGGATAAATCAGGCATTGCCACTAAAACCGGAGTCACTACGCTAGCTGGGGTGATTGATGCCGGTTACCGCGGAGAAATATTGATCGCGCTCCTGAACACTTCATCTGATCATTACACTGTACAGCCCGGCCAAAAAATTGCCCAACTATTAATCCAACCCGTTCAGCACGTCACACTTCAGGTCGTTGACCAGTTAGCAGAGGCCACACGAGGAGATAATGGTTTCGGCAGCACTGGCCTATGAAACAACCCATCATCTCCTTCCTCCAAACCCAATTACAAGGCAAAACGGCTGTGTTAGGTTTAAGCGGTGGCGTGGATTCAGCCGTCGTTGCCTATTTATTGGTGGAGGCGATCGGAGCAGATCGTGTTCGTGGTTACTACTTACCGTCGTCAACCAATGCAGCCACTGATGCGGATGATGTTGCAACGATTGCTGCGCAACTTGGCATTCAGTATGAGGCCATTCCGATTGATCCCATTGTGGCAGCGTATGAAATTCATCTTGGTCACCTTAGTCAAATCGCACTCGGTAACTTGAAAGCGCGGGTTCGGATGTCTTTGCTCTATACGAAGGCTAATGCTGGTGGTGGGGTAGTCGTGGGTACCGGGAATAAGACGGAGTTGATGTTAGGGTATTTTACGAAATATGGTGATGGTGGTGTAGATCTACTGCCGATTGCCCATCTGTATAAAACCGAAGTTTGGCAATTAGCCACAGAGTTGGGTGTTCCAGAACAGATTATTACCAAACCTCCAACCGCTGGTCTATGGTCTGGTCAAACGGATGAGGCTGAGTTAGGGATCAGCTACGCCAACGCTGATGCTATCTTGCAAGCCATCGAGTCAGGTAAGCCGTTAAGCGGTTTTCCTATGGCTGATGTGAATAACATTCAAACCAGAATCAAGACTGCTCAACACAAATTGGTACTACCACCGCATCTCTAGTATGGCTGCATTATATATAGGTCGATTTCAACCGTTGCATCTGGGACATCTATCCGTGATTGAGCGCTATTCAGACTTGGTCATTGGCATGGGCAGTAGTCAATATAGCCGCACAGCGGATAATCCACTCACAGCAGACGAGCGCCGCTGGTGTTTAGAACAAGTGACCAAGGCGCCCATTATTGAGGTTCCAGACATTCATGACGATGACCAGTGGGTTGAACATCTGCTCAAGATAGTCTATACTGTCACCCCAACGGTTGACTACGTGATTTCTGGTAACCCAGTGGTACAGCGCTTATGCGCTGCCGCCGGATTGACCATAGAAACCATCGCACCAACTATTCAGATTGATGCTACCACTATTCGACGTTTGATTCGTGAACATAACCTTACCTGGAAACAGTATGTCCCAGCCGCCATCCACACTACCATCGAGCCAATCATCCTTAACACAGGCGGTGCTTGAGCTAAAGCGGCAACGCCATGCGGTTATTTTGGCGCACAATTACCAGTTGCCAGAAATTTATGACGTCGCAGATTTCATCGGCGATTCATTAGAACTATCGCGCCAAGCAGCCCAGACAACTGCTGATATTATTGTATTTTGTGGTGTGCACTTTATGGCTGAAACAGCAAAAATTCTTTCACCTAATAAAACCGTCTTGCTGCCGGATTTAGCAGCTGGTTGTTCGTTGGCCGATTCCATTACAGCAGAACAGTTGCGCCAATGGAAAACAGAACACCCTCAAGCGGTGGTAGTGATGTACGTCAATACTACTGCCGAAGTCAAAGCGCTGTCCGATTATTGCTGCACCTCTTCTAATGCAGCTAAAATTGTCCAATCCATTCCGGAAGATCAAGAAATTTTATTTGGTCCTGATATGTTCTTGGGCGCGTATGTTCAACGCCTCACGAAGCGTCGCAATATGCATATTTGGCCCGGTGAATGCCATGTCCATGCCGGTTTTAGAGCTGAACACCTGGCCAAAATGCAAGCCAAACATCCGCAAGCTGAATTTATTTTGCATCCAGAGTGTGGTTGTGTCAGTCAGTGTTTATATATGATGGATCAAAAACAGATTAAAACCGCTAAAGTCTTATCGACCAGCGCGATGATTAAGGAAGTCGCCAACTCGCCGGCTGATGAATTCATCATTGGCACGGAAGTGGGGATTATTGAACGAATGAAACGGGAAGTGCCAGGTAAAAAGTATTACCCACTAAAAGAGACGGCAGTGTGTGAATATATGAAGAAGATCACGCTGCCAAAAGTGTATGACAGCCTACGTCTGAACCAATTTGCCATTGAAGTTCCTGAACAGGTCCGTAGCCAAGCCAAACGAGCCATCGATCGGATGGTGAGTATCGGTTAAACATAAAAACTGCTATATTGTAGTCTATGAACAAAACACTTCATTTTGCGCTCATCGGCGCTATCATACTGTTCGGCGTTAGTTTTAATCCCGTCGCTACGCAAGCTAGTGACAGCAATATTAGTTTCGTGACAGTGGATGATATTTCCAATGCTGCCCCTAGTGTACAAGCTGACTATACCCTCACGTTCGATGTTGCGTTTGGTGCAACTTGGATCTACATCCGTGTCTATCCCATAGCTGATGATGGCACCGTCGGCGATAGCACACTATCTGGTTTTAATTTCGCCAGCACTACAATTACCTCAGATTCTCTACCGTCCGGAACGACAGTGACACTAAGCGCTGGTACAGAACTAATGATTACGCTGAATAGTACAGTCAGTACTGGAACATATTCCATAACATTGCATGACGTTCAGAATTCAGCTACGGAAGGAAATTACAAAATTGGTATGGCTTCGATGGTTACTACCACAGATGATGATTTTACCAAATCTGATGCATTCTCTATTATTACGGATCCTTGCTCAACGATCACTACCGTTGAATTAACTGACGTTGCCGCCTCTAGTTTTGGGACCAATGCCAGCGTGACACGTGGTGAGAGTGATACTGCTGCCACTAGCTATTTGTTAGCCTATGCCACATCACAAACTGATATTGATAACGACACGGCCAGTACGGTAGATATGACTACCATCACAGAAACGATTGTGGAAGATCTCACAGCGCAAACCTTATATTATTTTCAAGTCAGCGCTCTGGATGCGAATAACTGCGTCTTGGCGCGCACCAGCGTATCAGCTACGACCGAACGGGCTATTACGGATCGACGTTATACCAAACCAACAGTGAATAAGATTACCAAACGCACGGCGGTTGCGCATTGGATTGCTGATGACTTTGTCGATACCTATGACGTACAGCTCTGGTCCAAAACTAAATTATTGAAACGATTCAATAATTTGACGACCCTAAAAAAGACTCTGACCAAAAAATATTTACAATCTGGAAAAACGTATAAAGTGCGGGTACGGGCAGATTACACAACGGAAGAAACCACGCGTTGGAGTAAGTTTAAAAAATTCACTACTCAGTAATCCATGACACGGAAAGCATTACTGGATGGCTATTATGATCACTCGACCAGTTTGCATTTACGTAATCCGTGGTACCGTGAACAGGTCGAACGCTATGTGTTAGCGGCCATGCGCAGTGATGCCGCTAGTGATCTCACCAGCAAAAAAATTATTCCCCGCCAACACCGCAGCCAGGCCATGATCCGCCAAAATGAACCTGGCGTCTTGGCTGGTTTAGAAGAAGTAGATTGGTTGCTACGTGAGCATAACATTACTCGGAAAAAATTGAAGTTAGTAGGTCGATCACGTGACCTCTTAGCCGTTGAACGAACGCTACTCAACACCCTCCAGCGCTTGTCTGGTATCGCTACAGCCACTCAACGACTGGTGCGTAAAGTTGGCAAGTACCCATTGATTGCAGCGACGCGCAAAACCCAGTGGGGCGCTTTAGATAAACGCGCCGTTGCCTTAGGTGGCGGTTATACACATCGTCTAGGTTTATTTGATGGTATTCTCGTAAAAGACAATCACCTGGCCTTAGCCGATCATGACACCTTACGCCGAGTACGCTGGGGCAAACAGCTGGCTGCTTTAGAAATCAGCTCAATCAGCGAACTAAAGCGGGCGGTGATTCATTATCCCCAATTTCAAATCTTGTTACTGGATAACTTTTCACCAGAAAAAGTAAAAACCATTGTACGTTGGCTAACCGAACAGAAGTTAAGGAAAAAATATATCCTGGAAGCATCTGGTGGCATTACGCCGCTTACTATTGTTCAATACGCCAAAACGGGAGTGGACGTGTTGTCCATTGGTTACCTGACACATTCCAGCCCAGCCTTAGATCTATCACTCGATATCCTGCCATGAGACGCGAAGTGGTTATTGTCGGTAGCGGCATCGCTGGTTTATATTGTGCCTTGTTATGTGCTCAACATAGCCGAGTCCGGTTAGTCACAAAAAACACTATAGTCGAAAGTAGTTCCAGTTATGCCCAAGGTGGTATCGCCGCCGTGCTCGGTACACAAGACCGCTTTAGTAAGCATATTGGTGATACCTTAAGAGCTGGGGCTCACCACAATAATCGCCACACGGTTAAGCTTGTCGTACAAGAAGCACCGCAGCATATTCAAGCACTGATTGACCTGGGCGTTCAGTTTTCACTAGATCCCAGGGGTAAACTAGATCTGACTCGAGAAGGCGGCCATTCGAAACGACGTATCGTCCACGTTCACGATATGACTGGCCAAGCGGTCGAGCAAGCCTTGATTGCCGCTGTCCGACACCATCCCAATATTCGTATCCAGGAAAATGAATTAGCTATTGATTTGATCAAACGGCGTAACCGGGTGGTTGGACTGCAGACCGTTAAAGGTTATTACTACGCCGACGCTGTCGTGATCGCTACGGGCGGCGCTGGGCAGATCTATCCATATACGACAAATCCACCAGTAGTGACCGGTGATGGCGTGGCGATGGCCCTGCGCGCTGGCGCTAAGGCTCGTGATTTAGAATTTATTCAGTTTCATCCTACCGCCTATTACCTCCCAGGAAAGCAACCGTTTTTATTATCGGAAGCGCTCCGCGGTGAGGGTGCCTACTTGCGTAATCATGAGGGCAAACGCTTTGTGAATGAGTTATTACCGCGCGATAAAGTCAGCCGATCCGTCTATCGTCAACAACGCAATGGACTAGTCTACTTAGATTTTAGGCACCGCTCGAAATCATTTTTATTGAATCGCTTTCCCGGTATTTATCAACGTTTAGCTCAAGACAAGCTGTCTTTAGAAAAGGATTTAATTCCGATTACACCGGTAGCTCACTATTTATGTGGTGGTGTTCATACGGACAATCATGGCCGCAGCTCACTGCCTGGACTCTATGTAATTGGTGAAGCAGCGCATACTGGCCTACATGGCGCTAATCGCTTAGCCAGCAACTCATTACTGGAATGTTTAGTGTTTGCTAGCCGAACAGCCAAATATTTAACAAGAATTCAGGCACACCACCAACACTTTAAAGCTAAAAAAATGAACCTACCGAAGCCGGACGATACCTCTATCGGTTTACGTCAGCAATTGCAAAATGTCATGTGGGAAGCCGGTGGGATTATTCGCTCCGCAGCAGGACTGACATCCGGCGTTCAAGCAGTGCGGGCAATTCAAGCTAGTTTAGATCCACGTCAAGTTGAATTGAGAAATATGGCCATCGTTGCGGAGGCGGTACTGACTGCAGCCTTAAAACGCCGCCGCAGCTTGGGTTGCCATTACCGAGTGAATTAGATAAACTACGGCGAACGGGGTATGGCCCAATGGTAGGGCGCACGATTCGGGTTCGTGAGATTCCGAGTTCGAGTCTCGGTACCCCGACACGTTTATGACGTTTACACTGGCAGTTTTGCGCGTGGTACGAAAGATTCCTAAAGGGAAAGTCTTAACGTATAAACAGGTAGCAGCCAAGGCCGGCCATCCCAATGCGTATCGAGCGGTTGGTACGATCATGAGCCATAATACAGATCCTACCGTACCGTGCCATCGGGTGATCAAATCGGATGGTAGTGTTGGCGGTTATAACGGCCTGCAGGGTGAAAAAATCGCTTTACTGAAAGCTGAAGGTGCTTTACACTAAACCCGAAACGTATGAAAAAAATCTGGTTGTTTGCTAGCTGCATTGGGTTACTCTTAGCTGCCGGGACAACTGTCTACGCTGTCGGTAGTGGCGGCGGTGGCAGTACGCGGAAAGATACCAATACAAACACGAATACAGAAGTTGCTCCAACCGAACCGGTGAATACAAATACAGTTACGAACACAAACAGTAACCCTACTACAGAAACACCCACTACCACTGCAACGACCACTACGTCTGTACAATGTGATCAGGATGTCTGGGAGTGTGACGATTGGTCGAGTAGTTGTGACCAATATGGTAATGAAGAGCGCACGTGCTCCTTAGTGACCGACTGTACCACGGATACAACAACCGTGCAGCCCGACACCTTTCAGCCCTGCAGCCATTTGCAATGTGGGGATAAACCAGAGCTGCGCGATCGGGTATCGTGTCGTCTCAATTTAACACCATTGGCCATGTCGCGCGAATTGGAAATAGAATATTTGCCGGAAGAATGTCGGGCCATCACCGCTGCTGCCGCTCAAGCAACCTGCATTGAGCGCTATCAGAGTTTTCAACCCTGCTGGGAGTTCACTACCTCAGATGAGCGCATCGAGTGCGCTAAAGATGTATTAGGGTTAAGCGCTACTTTAACTGACGATATCAACGCCTGTGCATCGGCAGAGTGTTTGGCCAATCTACAGGATCGCGTCTATCAGCTGATTAAGTTTCGCTTGTACGAACTAGAAGAACGGGCGGAGGAATTAGCCGAGCAAGGAGCCAACTTAGACACGGTGACTGATTTTGTCGTCTTGGTGATCGAACAGAAAATAGCCTTTAACCAGGCCACTAGCTTTGAGCAACGCCGTCAAGCCATCTTGGCTGTCCGAGCCGGCTGGCAAACCTTTGTCACTGCCGTAATACCTGATCTACAATGAAAAAAATACTGCTTATTTTAAGTGTGTCCTTGATCATTGTCCTGCTCGCCATTGGAGCTGGTCTGTGGTGGTGGTTAGCAACGGATACAACCACACCACCGGTCAGCCCGATCACGGAAACGAATAGTACTACTGTCACCAACAGTACCCAGACCAATCCAACCTTCGATAGTGATGATCACCTGGATGCCGCTCTTGATGACCTTGGAACCATTGATCAAGCTGTTGGTAGCCAATGACGTTCACGGATGCTGACCTTTACCCCCTCCTTATTTTTTAAGCACGCGACCTGCCCACACTGGATTTGGCGTGATTTGTATGGTGATCAACAGCGTAAAGGGGAAATGCCAGAACTAGCCCAAAAATTGTTGGAGCAAGGTGTCTTGCATGAAGAGGAGTACATCAAACAATTGCACGTTACGGCAGTGGATACAACCCTAGGCGAGGCTGCTTATCATGAGACACTAAAACTGATGCAACAAGGTGCACCCCTGATTTATCAAGGTTCTATTCGGGCAGACATTGACGGTGTGCGTTACCAAGGCCGACCAGATTTGCTGGAAAAAATCCCGGGCTATTCCAAACTAGGGGATTACTACTATCGCCCGATCGATATTAAAAATGCCAAAGAGGTCAAGTCGGCTCATTGGTTGCAACTCGCCTTATATAGCCTGATGTTAGAACAGCTGCAAGGTGTCTTTCCGGAGGACTGTGCAATCATCAACAGTGAACATGAACGCTTACCGGTGACCCTAACAGATAGTAGCCGCACAAAAACCTGGGCTAAGATCAAGGAAATTACTGCCATCATGGAGGGTTCCAAGCCACCATTGAAACTAGTCAGCAGTTGTAAACAAAATCCGTGGTTTAAAGAGTGCGTGCGTGAGGCTGAAGCTGCCGATGACATTGCCCTAATTTACAAGTTAGATACCCGTGCCATGGAAATGCTGCGTAACCTTGGCTATAAAACAGTGCACGATCTAGCGAAGCTACGACCACACCAACTGCCCAAGATACCATATATGTCCACTGACGCTATTCAACGGGTACAATTGCAGGCTCAATCCCTAGTGGATCATGAGATTCACTGGTTACAACGTCCACAGGTGCCTGATGCCCAACTAAAAATCTACTTCGACATTGAAGGTGATCCCTTACTGCAAATTCAGTATCTGTTCGGTTTCTGGATAGTTGATGGTAACCAGCCTGGGCGGTATGTGAGCTTTGTGGCAGAACAGCCAGCCGACGAAGGTAAGATGTGGCAACAATTTCTGGCTTGGCTAGGTACCTTACCTGCCTCGCATTATCAGGTCTACCATTTTGCCGATTATGAACGTTCTCGTACCCTGGGCATGGCCAAGCAGTATGGTGGCGAAGAACTGGTCGTGCCATTTGTGGAACGCTTTATTGACCTCTCTACCATTGTGCAACAATCGGTTATTTTTCCGCTGTACTTTTACTCCATTAAAGATATCGCTAAATCCAAGTTTCTCAACTATAAATGGCGCCATCCCAAAGCGGGTGGAGCGCAAAGTATTTTCTGGTATGAAAAATGGTTAGAAACCAAGGATCGCCAAGTGCTGCAAGATATCATAGACTACAATGAAGACGATGTGGTGGCCACCGAATACTTACACCTGTGGTTAGCGAACAACAGCGATTGACCAAGCCGTAGAATTGTGAGACACTATCCGCATTATGGCACAGTCGTATGAAGCCGTTATCGGCCTAGAAATTCACGTTCAACTAGCGACGAAATCGAAGATGTTTTCGGGTGATTCCAATGCGGATTCGCTAGAACCGAATGTGCACGTTAATCCCGTTTCGATGGGTCACCCTGGAACGTTACCAGTGGTCAACCAGGCTGCCGTGGAGATGGGGATTATGGCTGGGATTGCGCTGGGTTGCCAAATTTCAGAACTAACCAAATTTGATCGCAAACAATATTTTTATCCGGATTTACCAAAGGGCTACCAAATTACTCAGCACGATTTACCGCTGTGTCGTAATGGGAAACTAACTATCTATGAAGATGATGTCACGCCGATCGAAATTGGTTTGGAACGGATTCATTTGGAGGAAGATGCGGCTAAAAATGTGCATACGGAAACGGCGACGCTAGTCGATTTTAACCGGGCTGGTGCGCCACTGATTGAGATCGTTACAAAACCAGAGTTGCGCTCAGCTAAACAAGCCAGGTTATTTTTGCAAGAGCTGCAGATGTTGATTCGTTATTTAGGTATTTCTGATGCGGACATGGAAAAAGGTCACATGCGCATGGATGTGAATGTTTCTATTCGACCAGTGGGTGATGAAGCGTTGTATCCACGGACGGAGATCAAAAATATGAACTCGTTTAAAGCTGTCGAGCGGGCGGCAGACTATGAAATCAAAGAGCAAACCAAGTTATGGGAGCAGCATAAAGCCCCAGAGCAATTTCGTACGTGCGGTTGGGATGATGCCGCTGGTGTCACCTTAGAGCAACGCGTGAAAGAAGCCGCCGCTGATTACCGTTATTTTCCAGAACCAGATATCCCACCGTTACGCATTACCCAGCAAGATCTTGACCGTATTGCTCTCCGCATTCCAGAGCTACCGATTCAACGCCGCGATCGGTTCCGGGAGGAGTACTTCTTATCTTATTATGATGCCAAAGTGTTGACGGCCGACCCGCGCGTGGCGGACTACTTTGAAGCAGTGGTGTCGGAATTGCGAGCTTGGTTGAATTCCTTAGATAGTATGGAAGGGAGTGATGAGGAAGTGTGGGAGCGGGAAGGGACTAAATTATGTCGCCAAGCCTGTAATTGGATTACCAGCGAACTCTTTGGACAGCTGGCCAAAGCTAAACTAGATTTTAAGGAACTAAAAATCACAGCTGAAAATTTAGCCGAGTTCATTAGCTTGGTGCACCAAAATAAAGTAAATTCATCGGCGGCCCAGACCATTTTGCGCCACATGTTTGAGCATGGTTCTGATCCTTCGCAAGTGATGGCGGAACTAGATTTAGAACAAGTGCATGATGCCGGTCAGTTGGAACAAGCCTGTGCTGATGCCATTGCCACTAATCCTAAAATTGTTGAGCAATATCAAGCCGGGCATGAACGCGTCTTAATGTACTTGATTGGTCAAGTGATGAAAGCCATGAAGGGGAAAGCCAATCCCGAAATGGTCACTGCACTATTACGTAAAAAATTAAACCCTTAATGTATTTGCTATGATCACGATTGTTTCTGGTTTGCCGCGCTCTGGCACCTCTATGATGATGAAAATGCTTGAAGCGGGTGGTTTGCCTGCTTTGGTGGATCAAGTACGTACGGCTGATATTGATAATCCAAAAGGGTATTATGAATTTGAACGCGTGAAACAACTACCCGGCGATACTGCCTGGTTGCCGGAAGCAGAAGGTAAAGCAGTTAAAATGGTATCGATGTTATTGTATGAGTTACCCAAAGATCGTCCCTATCAAGTAGTCTTTATGCGCCGCGCCATGCCGGAAATCTTGGCCTCGCAGAAAAAGATGTTATTGCGTCGTGACGCCAATATGGTGGTCGATGATGTGGAAATGAAGCAGCTCTTTGAAGGTCATTTAAAAAATATTACGGCCTGGTTGAGTGAACAATCCCATCTCAAGGTCATAGAAGTCTGGTACAACGATATGTTAAAACAACCCGCTGCCGAAGCGAAACGGCTCAATGCCTTTTTTGGTGGTACTTTGAATGAGGCTGCTATGAGTGCCATAGTGGATGAGAGCCTTTACAGAAATCGGGCTTAGCGTTATTATAGCTGGCGATGTACCAGCCATATATTGCTCACCTACTATCCAACAACAGTTAAAGCCACGGGCCCCATTTGGGGTCCGTTTTTGAAAACTATGCCCCAACCGTACGATCTCAAAGCCATCCTCCTAGAAAAAATTGCCGCCAACGGTGGTTTTGTGAATTGCCATGCCCATTTGGATAAGGCCTTTTTGATTAATGAACAGAATCTGCTGCAATCGCAGATCGATATGGAAGCCAAGTGGCACTTGTATAAGGAACTGAAACGTGGTTATACAACGGAAGACTTGCGCGCCCGCATGCGCGAGGGGATGAACCGGATGGTAGCACAACAGGTTAAATATGTGCGGTCGTTTGTCGATATTGATTCCACCGTAGAGCTCAACTGCCTGGAAGCGGCGCTAGACATTAAAAAAGAATTTGCGGGCAAATGCGAATTGATTATCGTCTCACAAACGCTCGAAGGTGTGCTGCAGCCAGAATCAAGAACCTGGATTGAGCAAGCCGCGCCATTAGTGGATGTGATTGGCGGTTTGCCTAGTTATGATCGTCCACGCGCAGCCGAGCACCTGGATATTGTCTTTGGATTGGCCAAACAATACGGCAAACAGGTTGATGTTCATATTGATCAAGAAAATAATCCCGATGAAAAAGATACGGAGCTGTTAGCTAAAAAGGTAATTGAGCACGGTTTACATGGTCGGGTGAATGCAGTGCACGCTATCTCCTTATCGGCGCAATCCGAAGACTACTTTCAACACGTCTTGAAATTGATGGTTGAGGCTAAGCTCAATGTGATTACGTGCCCGAGTGCGGCGTTGGGGATGAAACAGCTGCGCGCTAAAACTGGTCCAGTGCATAACTCCATTGCCCGCGTACCTGAATTTTTAGCGGCCGGTCTGACCGTAGCGATTGGCACTGATAATATCCATGATTTTTTTCAGCCCTTTATCGATGGAGACATGTATACTGAAGCTAGAATGTTAATGGAAGCTTGCCGGATGTACCAACTAGATGACTTAGTCAACGTTTGTAGCAGTAATGGTTTACAGTTATGTCAAAGTCTGTAGCACCGTTACGCGCTGAATTAGTGTTGTCGGATCGCACACGGTTCAGCGGCTGGTCATTTGGACATGAAGGGACAGCGGATGGCGAAGTAGTGTTTAATACCGGTATGGTCGGCTATCCAGAAAGTTTAACCGACCCTTCCTACCGTGGGCAGATTTTAACCTTAACGTACCCGTTAGTGGGTAACTATGGTGTACCCGCACCGGATCAGTTTGAGTCGAAGCAACTACAAATCTCTGGTTTAATTGTGACTGAATATACTAGTCAGTACTCGCACTGGGACGCCCAACAGTCACTCGGAGATTGGTTACGCGCCAACGGCATCCCAGCCATCTTTGGGATTGATACGCGGGCGTTGACCAAAAAATTACGTACCCATGGGGTAATGCTTGGTCGTATTATCGTCGAAGGCATGGTCGTGCGCGGAGCGATCGTTGATCCCAATCAGCGCAATCTAGTGGCCGAAGTGAGTTGCACTAAACCAGTGTGGCAAGGCAAAGGTAAAAAAACCGTCATCGTGGTCGATTGCGGCGTCAAATTAAGTATTATCAGCAACTTAGTGAAACGAGGCATCCGGGTAAAACGCGTGCCGTGGGATTATAATTTTGTACCCGAACTAGATCAGGTGGATGGCGTGCTGATTTCCAACGGACCGGGTGATCCCACCAGCTGTGTACCCACCATTGCCCATGTCAAAGCGGCTTTCCGGCATAAACTACCGATGTTTGGAATCTGTTTAGGTAGCCAAATTCAAGGCTTAGCCGCTGGCGCTAAAACGTATAAACTGAAATTTGGCCATCGCGCCCAAAACCAACCGTGCGTGGTAGAGGGGACTAAACACTGTATCCTCACCTCACAAAATCATGGCTTTGCAGTCGCCGAACGTACGTTGCCTAAATCTTGGCAAGTGTCATACCGTAATGCCAATGATCGTTCGGTAGAGGGGATAAAGCACCGCACGCAACCGTGGTGGTCGGTACAGTTTCATCCCGAAGCGACGCCTGGTCCGAGTGATGCTAATGTTTTATTTGATGAATTTGTACGTACACTATGAATACTGTAAAGGGAAGCGTAAAACCAAAGCGCATCTTGATTCTCGGTTCAGGCGGACTCCGCATTGGCCAAGCGGGTGAGTTCGATTACTCTGGCTCGCAAGCCATCAAAGCCTTCAAAAGTGAAGGGATCAAAACTATTCTGATTAATCCCAATATTGCCACCGTCCAAACGGATCCTGACATGGCGGATGTGGTCTATTTCTTACCGCTGACTGTCGAGTTTGTAGCCCGTGTCATCGCCAAAGAGAAGCCAGATGCGATTGCCCTAAGTTTTGGTGGTCAGACCGCCTTGAATGTTGGTTTGGCATTGGAAGACACTGGTGTTTTGAAAAAACATCACGTGCGCGTCTTGGGCACCCCTACCAAGAGCATTCGCCTGACCGAAGATCGTGATTTATTTGCGAACGCCCTGCGCGCCATTAACGTACCAGTGGCTAAGAGTGTAGCGGTCACGACCGTGGCCGCGGCTAAACGAGCTGCCAGCCAGATTGGTTATCCCATCATGATTCGGTCCGCTTTTGCTTTGGGCGGTGAGGGCTCATCTAAAATTAATAACCAGCGCCAGTTAATGAATCGCGTGACCGAAGCGTTGGCGAACGTCCCGCAAGTGCTCATTGAGGAATATCTCGGTGGCTGGAAAGAAATTGAATACGAAGTCGTGCGCGACAACCAGGATAACTGTATCACGGTCTGTAATATGGAAAACTTGGATCCGATGGGCATTCATACCGGTGAAAGTGTTGTGGTAGCGCCATCCCAAACCTTATCGAATCGTGAATATCATTTACTGCGTACCGTTGCCCAGCAAGTAGTGCGGCATTTAGGCATTGTCGGGGAATGTAACATTCAATATGCCTTAGACCCCGCTTCTTTGCGCTATCGCGTGATTGAAGTCAATGCCCGCTTATCACGCAGTTCAGCTTTAGCGTCGAAAGCCACTGGTTATCCGCTGGCCTACGTAGCTGCCAAATTAGCACTGGGATACAGCTTGGTGGATCTACAAAATTCAGTCACCAAATCCACTATGAGTTGTTTTGAGCCAGCTTTAGATTATGTGGCGGTCAAAATTCCGCGCTGGGATCTGAAAAAGTTTAAATCAGCCGATCATACTATCTCCACCGAAATGAAATCGGTGGGCGAGATCATGGCGATCGGCCGCACCTTTACCGAAGCGCTGCAAAAGGGGATCCGGATGTTAGGTGCAGGTGATGATGGCATGATCGCCAACGCCCGCCCCATTACTGACTATATGGCGGATATTACTCTACCAACTGATCGTCGCTTACTGGCCTTAGCAGCCGCCCTTGAAGATGGCCATACGGTTCAGAAGCTGCACCACCTGACTAAAATTGATCCATGGTTTCTTAATCAAATTAATCGGATTGTGCTGGAAGCGCGCAGCTTAAAAAAAGCTAAACTCACTAAAGATAGTCTCCGCTCAGCCAAACAATTAGGATTTTCTGACCAGCAAATTGGACGCCTGATTCATCAATCCGCCGAGTCAGTGCGTCGGTTACGTAAACGCTACCGCATTCTGCCGGTGGTAAAACAGATTGATACGTTAGCCGGAGAATACCCCGCCAAAACGAATTACCTGTATTTTACCTACCATGGGACGGAACACGATGTCACCCACACTAAACGAGGGGTGATTGTCTTGGGGAGTGGGCCGTATCGGATTGGATCGAGCGTGGAATTTGATTGGTGTTGTGTCCAAGCGGTTAAAACGATCCGCGAGCAAAAACGGATCAGCATTATGGTCAATTGTAATCCAGAAACCGTCTCTACGGACTACGATATTTCTGATCGCCTTTATTTTGAGGAGCTGACCTTAGAACGGATTTTGGATATTGTTGAATTTGAACATCCTGCTGGCGTGATTGTATCGATGGGCGGTCAGGCCTCTAATAACTTAGCGATCGATCTACAAACAGCTAAGGTGCCAATCCTGGGGACATCACCCACTGATATTGATCGCGCTGAAAACCGCCATTTATTTTCTCAGTTATTAGATCAAATTGGTTTAGATCAACCCACCTGGAAAGAGGTCACTACCTTGGTGTCCGCTCAACAGTTTGCCCAGCGCGTCGGCTATCCGGTTTTAATTCGTCCGTCGTATGTCTTGTCTGGAGCGGCCATGAATGTGGCCTTCTCTGCCGAGCACTTAATGCACTATTTGCAGCAAGCGGCCGAGGTGTCCAGCAAGTATCCAGTAGTGATTTCTAAATTTATCCAGGGCGCTCGCGAAATTGAGTTTGATGGTGTGGCCGATCACGGTCAATTAAAACTGTATGCCATGACGGAACATATCGAAAATGCCGGTGTGCACTCCGGTGATGCCCATGCCGTCTTTCCACCCCAGCGGACTTATTTGGAAACCATTCGCCGCACCAAACAACGGATGCGTGATGTGGTGAAAGCTTTGAATATTACCGGCCCATTCAATGTCCAATTCTTGGCCAAGGACAATCAGATTAAGATTATCGAGTTGAACTTACGCGCCTCGCGCAGTTTTCCGTTTGTCTCTAAATCTGCCAAAATTAACTTTGCTCGGATCGCGACCGAGATTATGTTGGGCAAATCCGTCAGCGTTGATTTTAAACGCTTTGATCTTGATTATGTCACCGTCAAAGCTCCGCAATTTTCCTATAGCCGCATTAAAGGTGCTGACCCAATCTTGTACGTGGAAATGGGCTCAACGGGCGAAGTGGCGGCGTTTGGTGATGGGTACCAAGAGGCAGTCTTAAAAGCCATGCTAGCCGCTGGTTACACTATTCCAGAACACAAGCGTTTGTTGATCTCGGTGGGGCTAGATACTCATAAAGCTAGTCTGATCCCATTTGTTAAAAAACTGGCCAAGCATCATTATAGTTTGTTCGGTACCGAGGGCACGGCAACTTTCTTCCGCAAGCAGGGGATTAAGATTAAAACCATTCGTAAAGGAGCGGCGGTAGTAAAAGCGATTGAAGGTAAACACGTAGACTGCGTGATTAACATACCGCGCCAATACACCCATAAAGAGTTAACGGATGGTTATCGCATGCGGCGGGCGGCGGTGGATTGGCACATCCCGTTGATTAGTAACGTGCAAATTGCTAAAATCTATGTGAACGCTATCTGCAATCTCACCTTAGAGGATTTAACCATCAAAGCTTGGCATGAATACTAGACATATTATTACCTCCGAAACATTTGCTCGCCCTTGGATTGAACAAATCATCAACCGGGCTGAGCAATTTATGCAGGATGGGTTTGTGCATACACTGCCAAACAAAATCATTGGTACCTATTTCTTTGAACCTTCCACTCGTACGCGGTTATCATTTACCACTGCTGGTTATCGGTTGGGTGCCGAGGTAGTTGGGTTTGATAATGTTGCCGGCACTTCGATTGCCAAGGGGGAGTCACTGGAAGATACTATCCGCATGGTTTCCAACTATAGTGATGTCATCATCATGCGTCATCCAGAAACCGGTAGCGCCAAGCGCGCTGCGGACATTGCAACCGTTCCTGTCATTAATGCTGGTGATGGCGCCAACCAACATCCCAGTCAAACTCTACTTGACCTCGTGACGATTAAACAAGCCCTTGGTCGGTTAGATGATTTTAAAATACTGATGATCGGAGATATTGAATACTCACGCGTTGTGCACTCGCTTGCCGATACGTTAAAGTTGTTTAACAACGTTGAGCAAGTACTCATTAATCCAATGAAGGAATCGTACCAACCCTATCTAGCAGATGCTGATATCATCCTGGTTACTCGCGTACAACATGAGCGCTATAGCGATGCTCAGGCAGTAGCAGAATTTAAGGAATCCTACTGCTTTTCGGTGGCAGATGCACAGCAAATGAAGTCTGGCGCCAAAATTATTTCCCCTTTACCCCGCCTTAGTGAACTCCCTACAACACTTGATCTCTTGCCGCAAGCCTATTATTTCCAACAAGCCGCCTTTGGTGTGCCGGTACGCGCGGCCTTGCTGGAGTATGTGTTGGGGGTATGGTAACACTACCGGGATTAATCGATAGTCACGTTCACTTTCGCGTTCCTGGACAAGAGTATAAGGAAGATTGGATGACCGGTTCAGCTGCGGCACTGGCCGGCGGTGTCACCGCTGTAGTAGATATGCCCAGCAACGTACCACCTATTTTTACAACCAACGATCTCCAAAAAAAAATTGATCTCATCACACCAACGACAAACATCCAGTTTAGGTTGCCAGTTGGTGTCAGTGATGCGACTGTGCAAGCTGCGTTAGATGCCCAAGCCCTAGCCTGTGGGTTTAAAGTGTTTCTGCAGCCACATTCCACTGGTATGTTTGTCAAAGACGATGCCACCCTACACACCCTCTACCAAGGGGCTGAAAAAGTGATCATGATTCATGATGATACTGGAGTAGAGAGGATTTTAAAATTCGTTGAGCAGTATCAAAAACCTACCTATTTCTGCCATGTGTCTACGGCTAAAGAATTGTCCGCGCTTGCCACAGCTAAAGCGCAGGGATTACCTGTCTACGCTGAAGTCACCTTGCACCATTTATGGTTAGATCAGACTAATCAGCAATTAGGCAAGCGGGCTAAAGTAAATCCACCCCTACGGACAGCGGCTGATCGCGCAGCCTTATGGCAGGGGATTCATGATGGTGTGGTGGATACCATTGCCACCGATCACGCCCCCCATACTTTAGCGGAAAAAGATTCTGCCGAGGATGCCGCTGGCTTCCCTAGTATTGAATTTTTTCTACCACTGTTATTGACCGGCGTCGCGCAAGGTAAATTAACCATCGAGGACATTACCCGTTGCTGCGTGACCAATCCAACTAAACTATTTGGTTTTGGCCCAACCGGACAAGTCACCGCGGATGAAACTGCCATCTGGACCGTGACGGCAGCTGATATCAAATCAAAGTGCGCTTGGTCACCCTATGTCGGCATGGCGCTGCAAGGTAAAGTAGTACGAACGGAATTGACATAGCCGACGCAATCTGAAACTATAGCGCCACTGACAGCACTTCCGCTGTTAGTATGGAGGATCCAGCATATGGGTCATCGCGACGGGTCGGTTTCGACCGACAGACGTTACCTTCCGCCGGAAATTCTGCGCACCCTCGGGTTCGCGGATGTCTGGCAACACCCCCTTCACCCCCAACAGCCGCTGCCGGCGACGGAGCTGCCGCAGGAGCGGTCGGCCGGGGAGGTGATGCTCCCGACCTGGGACGGGAAGTAGCTGGAAGAGTGCGGAGTTCAGTGGTCGGCCGATGGCTTGCCGCTGAACTCCCACTCCGCTATACTACCCACTGATATGGCGCAATTGTGGAACAAAGGCTTTGATATTAACCGCGAAATTTTAGAGTTCACCGTCGGGAACGATTACGAACTGGATCAGTTGATGGTCAAACATGACGTCTACGGCAGCATGGCTCAAGCTGCCATGCTCAAAAAAATGGGCATCCTCACTCCGGCCGAATTCAAAACCGTCCACACAGAGTTGAAACGGTTGATTGAGTTGTGGCAACAGGGAAAATTTGTAGTGAAGTTGGAGGATGAAGACGGCCACACCGCCATCGAAAACCATTTGGTCAAACAGCTGGGGGATCTAGGGAAGAAAATCCATACCGCCCGTAGCCGCAATGATCAAGTCGTCACCATGTCACGACTGTACGTTAAAGAAAAACTATTAAACATCTACGGTCATAGCCTAACCTTAGCGCAGCATTTTTTGGCGCTGGCTAAGCGGTATCGTCACGTACCGATGCCGGGTTATACGCACATGCAACGCGCTATGCCAACATCGGGTGGGGTGTGGTTTGATCAATACGCCGAAGCGATTTTGGACGATCTCCAATTGCTCAAAACCGCCTTTCAGTATAATGACATGAGCCCGCTGGGTAGTGCGGCTGGTTTTGGGGTAAATTTACCAATTGATCGAGCCTACACTGCCAAACTGCTCGGTTTCAAAAAAGTCCAAAACAATACCATGTATGTGGCCTACACCAGAGGCAAGGTGGAGGCGGCCACTCTGTTTGCTTTAAACCAATTGATGCAAACCATGGCTAAATTTTCGAACGATGTCCTGTTATTTTCGATGTCGGAGTTTGGGTTTGTAGAACTACCGAAAGAATATTGCACTGGCTCTTCGCTGATGCCGCAAAAACGCAACGGCGATGTGTTTGAACTGACGCGCGGTAAAGCCAATATTATGTTAGGGTATTTCTTATCAACCGTGGAATTACAAAACGTCTTACTGTCCGGTTATAACCGCGATACCCAGTTAACGAAAGATCTAATGGTGAAAGCGCTGCACTTATACAGCAATACAGTGAAGGTGATGAGCACCGTTACCGAAGGGATTACCTTGAATAAAACCAAATGTATTGCCGCCTGTAGTGCCGATATTTTTGCTACCGACAAAGCGCTGGATCTGGTAAAAGCTGGCATGCCGTTCCGCGACGCCTATCGCCATGTGGCCGCCCATTTAGATGAACTAGAGACGATCGACCCGATTAAAAATATCAAATCCAAAGCGATTGATTTCCGTCCAGCGCAAACCAGCTGGAAGGCCAATTCTAAATGGTTAAGCGGCGAACAAAGACGCTGGCAACAGACAGTTAAGCACTTGCTGGCGCTGCCATAAATCGCTATACTATCGCCAATGTCTACGGCCATCCGCTTTCTCGGCATACCATTTAAAAACCCGATTGTGCTCGCATCCGGTATCTTGGGTGTGACGGCCGCTTCGATGAAGCGCTGTATTGATTTAGGGGCTGGTGGTGTAACCGTCAAATCACTGTCGCTCAAACCACGCACCGGCCACCGTAATCCAACCATGGGTGGATATGACCACTTTTTTCTCAATGCGGTTGGCCTATCTAACCCTGGAGTTGATGCGGGGATCAAAGAATTGAAGCGCTTCAAGGCCATTTGCAAAGCACCACTGATCGGCAGTGTGTTTGCTGGTAGTGTGTCAGAATTTGGCGCCGTCACCAAAAAAATCGTCACAGCTCCCATTGACCTGCTCGAAATTGATATTTCTTGTCCTAATGTTGGGGATGAATTTGGCACCCCTTTTGCCTATAGCACTGAAGCAGCCATTGCTATCACCAAGGCTGTCAAAAAACAGTCCAAACGGGTACCGGTGATTATGAAATTGTCTCCGAATGCGTGGAATATTGGTGAAATTGCCCGTGCCTGTGAAGAGGCTGGCGCTGATGCCGTTACCGCAGTCAACACTGCCTCCGCCATGACGATCGATAGCGCCTTCCAGGTGCCATTTTTGGCCAACCAGGTGGGTGGTATGTCCGGCCCGGCGCTGAAGCCGATTGCCTTAAAGGCGGTCTGGGATGTGCACAATACCGTTAAGCGTATCCCCATCATTGCTACCGGGGGAGTGACTACTGGTGAAGATGCTATTGAAATGATTTTGGCTGGTGGCACGTTAGTGGGGGTTGGTTCGGCCGCCTTTTGGCGTGGCCCAGAAGTGTTTGGTAAAATCGTCAAAGAAATGGAGAACTACATGAAGAAAAAGCAGGTTAAAAATTTATCCAGTTTAATCGGGAAGGCGCATCGGTCATGAAGCCACAAATCGCCACACTGAAGAAGATCACCACCGAGGCTAATGGCGTTAAGGGGTTTACCTTTAATTTTCCAAAACTCGGTTCCAAACCAGGCCAGTTTGTGATGTTGTGGTTACCCGGCGTAGACCAAAAGCCATTTTCGATTGCGGGTGATGATGGCAAAACCTTTACCACGGTAGTGTTTAAATTAAAAGATTTCACCGAGCACTTGTTTAAGTTAAAACCGGGTGATCCGGTAGGGGTCACTGGCCCCTTTGGTAATCCCTATAGCTGGAAACCAAAACAGCATGCGATTGCCGTTGGCGGTGGCTATGGGGCGGCACCGTTATCCTTTTTGATTAATCAGACGCGCAAAGCTAAGTGCTCGTATGAACTGTTAGTGGGTGCTCGGACTAAATCGCTGTTGCTCTATACCGATCACTTTCCAAAACATACTTTTTTGTCGACGAATGATGGTTCCAGTGGACACCAGGGGTATGTTACTGAAGTTTTGGAGCAACGCCTCAAACGCTTGTCTGCTGCCCAACGCAAACACACCACTGTCTATGTGTGCGGTCCCGAACCGATGGAATATGCCGCTGCGCTGGTGGCTAAAAAATATCGCGTCCAAGCGCAAATTAGTATTGAACGTTACATGAAATGTGGTTTCGGTGTGTGTGGCCAATGCTGTGTGGACGATACTGGTGAAACGATGTGCCAAGTAGGTCCGGTGATTACTGGCCAACACGCCTTAAGCTTGCTAGAATTTGGCAAATATCACCGTGATAAATCCGGTGCCATTATCCAATATTAAAACCGTATGATTGATATCCTCGCCACACTCAAACAAGTAAAAGCCATCATGACCGATGACCATTTTGTGGGCACCAAAGGGCCGCACTTTTCTATCTATATCAACAAAGATGCCTTGTATCCGCATATTGCCGAAACCTCGGCGGTCTGTGCACAATTTGCCGAGCAGTTTGTGCCGTTTAATGCCGATATCGTGGCTGGTCCAGCTCTGGGTGGGATTATTTTGTCGCAATGGACGGCGTATCATTTAGGGTTAAAAACTGGCAAGCCGATCTTGAGTGTCTACGCCGAAAAGAAAGAGGGTGATTTGCAACTGACGCGCGGTTACGATGCCTTAGTGAAAGGCAAGAACGTGGTGGTGGTGGAAGATCTCACTACGACCGGTGGTTCTCTAAAGCAGGCTATTGCGGCAGTGCAGCAGGCAGGTGGTAACGTGGTGGCCGCCGCGGTGATGGTGAATAAAAACCCAACGCAAGTGACTTCGGAATTTTTTGGTGTACCGTTCTTTGCCCTGACAGAATTACCGGTCGAATTGTATTCAGCTGAAGATTGCCCGTTGTGTAAGAGTGGTGTACCGATTAATACCACCATTGGTCATGGTCAGAAATTTCTCGATAGTAAAAAATAATCATTATGGCAAACCTGAATCCGGCCGCCCAAGCCTTAGCGCGCATCAAACAAGATAAACAATCTAATTTGGCAGTCGCGGCTGATTTGACGGATGCCAACAGTTTAGTGAAATTGGTGCAGCAAGTAGGGGATAGTATTTGCGTGTTGAAAACCCACATTGATGTGATCAGTGATTTTACACCGGACTTGATCACGACCTTATTGGATCTCAAAAAACAGTATAACTTTCTGATCTTTGAAGACCGGAAATTTGCTGATATTGGTAACACAGTCAAGTTGCAGTATGGTGGCGGCATTTATCGCATTGCCGACTGGGCGGATATTATTAACGCCCATGTGGTGCCAGGCCCAGGGATTATTGAAGGGTTATGGGAAATCGGTAAGACCAAAGGCGCTGGGTTATTGCTGCTCGCCGAGATGAGTTCAGCCGGCAACCTGGCTACCGGTGATTATACTAAAACAGCCGTCGCCTGGGCGCAGAAATATTCTGATTTCGTGATTGGCTTTATTGGCATGAAGAAATTGGTGGATGATCCCAAATTTGTCACCATGACACCGGGGATTAATTTCGCCGATAAGAGTGATAAACTCAAACAGCAATATGTGACACCGGAGCAGGCTATTCAAGGTGGTTCCGATATCATCATCGTCGGTCGTGGCATCTATGGCGCTTCTGACCCATCCTTGGCGGCTAAGCAGTACCGCGAGGCTGGCTGGGGAGCTTACAATAGCCTATAATATTGGTTGATAATCCGTAGGTCATCAACTGTTTAAATCTGGTGTAATATCAATGGTCAGGGGTAGAGACAGCAATGCTTCTAGATATTTTTGATCTGACTGTTTCAGAAATATATCTGATCTGTTGAAACGGAGACCTCCGCTCGGCAAACAGGGTGTCTCTAAAAAGAATACTCCTGATATTTTTAGGGCATCTAGGTACTTCTGACTCAACACAAGTCCACAGACCTCTGGTGTTACTCCTACTAATATATGTTTGACATTATCATCTTTCTGCACATGTTTTTCCACGCTTTCTACAGCCTCTGGCCAAGACCAGAATTGGTCCAGTCCACCAATCTTTCCCCCACCAACGTTCCATCCAAATTTTAGATCGACTTTGTCAGGGGTTGAGCTATTCTTATTGGGATATATAACAGATTGACTCAGTTGATCAGGCAGCTTTGCAATGACCAGATCTAACTCTTCTGCTGACAAAATACCACTACTATGAACCCCAGTAATGTCTCCCAAACACAGTCGCTGATGCTGGGTATTGTAGATGGGGAATTGCTTCAGATGCTCTGTAATCTGTTTATCAATCAGGACCAAATTTGACATCTTTGCCCGCTGATCAAATGTTTTAATATGAAAGTGCGTCCTCCATGAACCAACCATTGCAGTCACATC
>JACQPW010000004.1 GCA_016207285.1 Candidatus Kerfeldbacteria bacterium
CATCAGTACTGGCCCGCTGACGGTCGAATTGTTTCTCCTCCTCCAGATACTGCAATAATGGCGCCAATAATGGTTTATCTAAAATATGATCTATAGACTCGCCAGATAGCAACTCCATCAAGGCGAGCGGGGTCAACCGATGCTTCCAAATAATACTATCCGGCGTGTCCGGCTGAATCTGATTCATTAAGCCCGTGTCTAGACAATATAACTTACCATCGGTGCCAACCACTAGGTTATTCCGATTGCGGCTGTCCAAGATAACCGCGGGTTCACCGGCTAAGGCTTTTTCCAGCTCTGCAGCATAAATGGGAGTAATTCTTTGCAACTGTCGTAACGCTTCCGGCGGTAATGTGTCTGCCGTATAATCTAGCACCGCAGCTGGTTGTGCTTTCGCAATGTATTCTTGAACCAGCTTATACCGTTCCGTTTTCAATCCCTGTCGTGTTAAGAACCGTTGACGCGCTACAATATCGCCGTAGGTTTGCTTGAGTGCTGCGTGGTTAGCCGCTAAACGGTCACGGACTGTTCGATCAAATCCAGCTTTAGAAAAACCAGGGCCACTGGTTTGATCGTACCCTTTCAGTACGCCAGTACTTTCCCGCTGGCCCCGACTGTACCGATAAGCTGTGGTTTCAATGCCTTGGCCCAATTGTTTGTATTCACGTGATAATCTAGGTTCACGACGAGTCATACTAGCGTGGAGTTAATTCCCAATTAGGGTCGGCACGAAAAGCAAATAGTTCGGTGGGAGTATTATGTAAGCGGCAGGCGGCGGCAATCATGGCGGCGTTATCGGTACAATACTCTAAGGGCGGAATAAACACTGGAATATCTAAAGTCTGTAAACGCTCACGTAGTAGTGGGTTAGCAGCTACTCCCCCACCTACCAGCAGCGCTTGGGCATCATACTGTTCTAAAGCCCGCACCGTTTTTAAATGTAGACTGTTCACAATCGCTTCTTGCACCCCGGCACAGACATCTTCTAGTTTAGCGTCAGGATGATCACGATGAAAATAGAGCACGGAGGTTTTTAAACCGGAAAAGGAGAAATCAAAAGTGTTGCTGTTGACCATTGGGCTGGGGAAACTATATTGAGTCCCATCACCACTCGCGGCCAGTTTAGAAATCGCTGGACCACCGGGGTAAGGTTGGCCCAATATGCGAGCACACTTATCAAAACATTCACCAGCGGCATCATCACGGGTGGCGCCAATTAATTCATACACACCTGGTTTGGGCATGTACAATAATTCTGTATGGCCACCAGACACGACTAAAGCCATGGCCGGAAAGGGAATATCCTGATGGACTAAAAAGTTGGCGGCAATGTGCCCTTCAATATGATTGATCGGAAAAATCGGCTTGCCCCAACCATACGCCAAAGCCCTGGCTGTTTCAACTCCCACAAGTAATGATGTAATCAAACCTGGCCCAGCCGTAACAGCGATACGATCTAGTTGCTCTGGCTTGATGCCGGCTTGGGCTAGCACCTGCTCTACAAACGGTATCATCACGGGGACATGTTCCCGAGCGGCTACTTCTGGCACGACCCCACCAAACTGCGCATGCACATCAATTTGGGAAGCGGTTAATTGAAAAATCTGTCGGTCGCGCAAGATGGCCACGCTCGATTCATCACAAGAGGTCTCAATCGCTAAAATATTCATAATCTATGGTATACTCCCCAGCAGTATACACTATGTTTAAACGAATCGGTACAGTATGGATAGTGGTCACTGGCATCTTTGCCGGGATCTTTGGGTTAGGCTGCGTGGTGGGTTTATTTATACCGGTTGACGCTAAATTAATGCTGATTGAGGCCATTCTAGAAAAGTTCGGCGCCATCTTGGCCAACTCTACGACGGATTGGCTATTGGCCGTGAATGTCTTTATCAATAATCTAGTCGTCGCCTTAATCGTACTGATCTTTAGTTTAATACCGCTCTTATCGCTATTCATCATTTTTGGTAACGGCATCATTATTGGTGTGTTCCTGGATTTACTGTGGCGCGTCAGTTACCTGGAACCCGGCAGTTTCATGGCTGGCACCATTGGATTGTTGCCCCATGGTGCGTTTGAGTTGACGGCTATTTTTTTAGCCGGCAGTTTTGGGACCACTGCCTTGTTAAAATTGCTGTTTACCAACAAGATCCAACCACAACAACCGCGGTTACAATTTTTAGGGTACACCGTGCGCTATTTTTTTTATGTAGTAGTGCCGCTGTTACTGGTAGCCGCGCTGGTAGAAACTTTTATATCACCGCGCATTGCACGCTTTGTGCAAACTTGGCAAACCGAGCAAGCCACGAGTGCTACTTTAGCCGTGCAGTTAGATACGGTAGCCCTGGCGCAGGCTGGCTGCATCCCTGGCACCACTACCGGTGTGACTGGGGGCACTGACCAAATGGCACTCTTATATGATGAGGTAGTGTATGAACAGTTACGACAACGTGCTAAGGCTGACCGCTGGTTAGCCAGTTACACCTGTGGAGAGACAGATCTTTTATTGATTGCCAGTTACGATCGTAGCCAGTGGTCACCGGAACAAGCCGAAGCATTATTATTGGACATGGTCACTGACCTGCAGATGACGTATCGTGTGTATGTGACAGCTGACAAAACGATCGTGGTGGGACAAACTGATCCCACACTACAGTGGCTTGACGATGCTAAAGTGATAAGATATAGTCGGTAGCGCACTTTGTTTTCTTTTGGCCTCATCGTCTAATGGTTAGGACAGTGGCTTTTCAAGCCATTAATCGGAGTTCGATTCTCCGTGAGGCTACACTTCGACTCTATCATTGCACAACTTGATATTCACCTATATAATAGGTGCATTCATGACACCCAAAAAAGCCCAGTTTAAAAATCGTTTAAAAGACCTAGAGGCGGAAGAGTTTGGCCATGCGGACAACTTTTTTTCGGCACCCGCCGCCGGCATCACCGTATCAAGCAGTAATCCAATTGGCGATGATATGTGGATGGCTGCACCGGATGGCTACGACGGGCAATTAGCAGTGGATGTGTACCATGACGACAAGCATGTTTATATTCGCGCTATCATCGGTGGCATTGATCCCAACAATTTGGAAGTGCACTTGAATAACGACATGATCACCATCAAGGGCAAACGCATCTTGCCGGACTTGACCATTAAGCCAGAAAATTACTTCATCCAGGAATGTTACTGGGGTGGTTTTTCGCGCTCGATTATTTTGCCAGTCGATATTAAAAGTGATGCGGTTGAAGCCAAGATCGAACATGGTGTGTTGTTAGTGATCCTGCCTAAATCTCATCGCCCCAAAAATACGCGCATCCCCATTAAGGCAGTGAAGTAATGGCTAAACGTGCCAAGACAAAATCCAAGCCGGCTGCGGTGAAGACGGAACCTCCAGTTGTGGTCGTTGAGCCCGTAGAGACGTCGCATGAAACGTCTCTACCAGAAAAACCACAACGAATTTTGAAATTAGTCTTCGGTTTAGTCGGCGGATTAATGATCGTCGCTTTACTGTTAGTGATCGGTTACTTTGGCTATGAGTACAAATACACCAACCTGATTTATCCTGGTGTCGCGATTGCTGCGCAACCTGTATCGGGTTTAAATTATACGGATGCCGCTCAACTGGTTCAAAATTATAAAACTACTTTAGCCAATACTGGTTTACAATTTCATTATGATGAGCTTGATTTAACCATCCCTACCACCAGCGATGACGTACCATTGGTTGATATCCAAATAGACAAAACAGTCCAAGCCGCATTTGCGATCGGTCGTTCCGATAATGCCACCACCAATGCCACGGGTAAACTAAATGCTCTACTGACCGGTACAAATTTGCCGCTGGTGTATGACCTAGCCAGCGAGTCGATCAGTGATCAATTAGCTGCCACGTTTGATAGCGCTACTGAACCTTATGTCGATGCCAAGTTAGTGGTTGACGGTGATGATGTCACGGTACAGCCACACCAAGACGGCCAGATATTTGTCTGGGATGATGTGATGACAGCAGTCGAAGCCAACCTGGCACAGTTAGCAGCTGTCGATATCGAATTAGCACTCACGAGTGTAGCCGCACCCATCACCACCACCGAAGCGGAAGCAATCGTAGCTGAAGCAGAAACTGTTTTAGCGTTAGCACCACTCACTCTGACTTATGGAGATAAAAGCTACGACATCACTGTAGATGAATTGGGTAGTTGGTTAGTAGCTAGTGATCATGCTGGCACAACGGAGTTAGCATTAGATGAAGAAACGGTGCGCGCCAGTTTAGCCACGATCGCTGGTGAAATTGATATCCCCGTTAAAGAAGGAAAATTTAGTTTGGATGTGGTGGATGATGTTGTACAGTTAACCCAGTTTGAGCAAGGTCAGGATGGCTTGGGCGTTGCAGTGGATAAAACCATGGCAGCACTAACAACGGCTCTACTACAAGATCACAGTTCAACGGTTGAGTTGGTGGTTGAAGTGACCACCCCACATGCCACTCCAACTAACTTGGAAGATTTGGGAATTAAAGAACTACTCGGTACTGGTGAAACCAATTTTGCGGGTAGCCCCTATAACCGTATTCTTAATATCCACAAAGGTGCTGACATGTTAAATGGTTTATTGATTGCGCCGGGTGAAACCTTTTCGCTGTTGGATATTCTCAACCCGATTGATACCTCACATGGTTGGTATTCGGAATTAGTGATTAAAGGCGATAAATTAGAAAAAGAAGCCGGCGGCGGTTTATGCCAAGTAGGTACCACCTCGTTTCGGGCAGCGATGTTATCCGGTTTACCGATTGTAGAACGGCGTAATCATTCCTGGGCGATTTCCTATTATGCCTATAATGGCAAAGCAGGTGTCGACGCCACGATCTATGATCCATCACCTGACTTTAAGTTTTTGAATGACACCGGACACTATATCTTATGGCGCAGTCGCATTGAAGGTTCTTCTATCTACTTTGAACTGTGGGGTACCTCGGATGGCAGAAAGGGTTACTTTACGGAACCAACCAATTACGGCTACGTATCTGCTGGTCCAACCATTGAAACCGTTGATGAAAGTGCTGCTCCCGGTAGCCGAGTGTGTGATGGTCACGCCTTTACGGGTGTGTCGGCATCGTTTGATTACATTGTGGAACAACCAGATGGCACGACCGATACCGAAACTTTTACTAGTGTGTATAAGGCCAGGCCGCAGTTGTGTGTCGTGGGGCCAGATGGAATAACAGAAGATGCTGAAGAAACTACTGAAGACTCTGAAGCTGAAGAGGTGGTTGAAGAGACACCAGAAGACACCAACGCCAATAGCAATACCAACACGAATACAAATTCGGGGAAGAAGAAAAAGAAGGAGTAAGC
>JACQPW010000016.1 GCA_016207285.1 Candidatus Kerfeldbacteria bacterium
AACGATGAAGTGATTGTGTTTGAACCGTTCTATACCAACTACAACAGTTTTGCCGATTTAGCGAATGTAAAACTAAAACCAGTCACGTTAGACATTAAAACCGGTTTCCATCTGCCTAGTGAGACGGCCATCAAAAAAATCATCACCAAACGCACCAAAGCTATTTTGATCTGCAATCCATCTAACCCAACCGGAACGATCTTTTCAAAAGCGGAGCTGGCTATCTTAGTGAAGATTGCCAAACAGTACGGCTTATTCATTTTATCTGATGAAGTCTATCGCGAGTTTGCCTTTGAACGGCCAGTGCAATCCATTATGGCGTTTAAGGAAATTCATCAGCAGGCGATCGTGTTGGACAGTGCCTCAAAGCGGTTTAATGTTTGTGGTGCGCGGGTCGGTACAGTGGCTTCTAAAAACAAAGATGTCATTGCCTCGGTACTTAAAATGGGCATGGCTCGGTTGTCTGTCGCCACTATTGATCAGTTAGCGCTGATTCCACTGCTAAAGAATCCGAAAAAATATACCACTATCATGACCAAGGAGTTTCGTCGCCGGCGAGAAGTGGTCTATAACGGTTTGAAGCAAATTCCAAATATTACTTTTTCGAAACCAGAAGGAGCCTTCTACATTATTATCGGCTTGCCCGTAGACGATGCCGATCGGTTTGCCGCTTGGATGATTAACGATTTTCACGACAAAAAAGAGACGGTATTACTAGCTCCGGCGGCCGGTTTTTACGCCACACCCGGCAAGGGAAAACGCGAGGTGCGTTTGGCTTTTATGCTCAATACCAAAGAGTTGAAGCGCTCCTTAGAGCTCTTAAAATTGGCTCTTGCTGAATATAATAGTTAGGCGTACAATACGCGCGCAGCATTATTCATAATTCGTTATTCGTTTTTATGGCTAAAGTAAACCCATTCAAATCCGCGCAACAGCAACTGGATAAAGCAGCTAAACTGATGGGGCTAGATGCCTCTGTGCATGCTCGTTTGAAATTACCTAAACGTGAAATTCACTTCTCTGTACCAGTGCGGATGGACAATGGTGATGTCAGAGTATTTGAAGCTTACCGTGTACAGTACGATAACTCCCGTGGCCCAAACAAGGGTGGCATTCGGTTTCACCCAGATACGGACATTAGCGAGGTGAAAGCATTGGCCTTTTGGATGACCTTTAAATGTGCCACCGTTGGTATCCCGTTGGGTGGTGGTAAGGGTGGTGTGACGGTGAATCCAAAAGTATTATCGGTACGTGAACTGGAACGATTATCGCGTGGTTTTATTCGTGGTTTACGCAATGACATTGGCCCAGACATTGATATCCCGGCGCCAGATGTGTACACCACTCCGCAGATTATGGCGTGGATGATGGATGAATATAATACTCTGCATAGCGGCCATAAACCCGGTGTGATTACTGGCAAACCATTGGCAGTGGGTGGCTCAGCTGGTCGTGGTTATTCCACGGCTCAAGGTGGTGTCTACGTGATGCTTGAGCTCGCTAAAAAAATGAAGTTGAAGAAAGGTGCTACTGTAGTGATTCAAGGCTTTGGTAATGCTGGCTCCTACATGGCCAAAATTTTGACGCAGAAAGGGTACAAGATTGTCGGTTTGTCTGATTCACGTGGTGGCATTGTGAACTTAAAAGGGTTGGATCCAGTAGCGGTAGAGAAACATAAAGTCAAAACTGGTTCAGTCCAAAACTATGCTGGTGCTAAAAATGTGACCAATGCACAGATTCTGACTACCCCTTGTGATATTCTAGTTCCAGCCGCGCTTGAGAATGTCATCTTGAAAGAGAACGCTGGTAAATTACGCTGTAAAGCCGTCGTTGAATTAGCCAATGGACCAACCACTCCAGAAGCGGATGAAAAATTATTCAAAAAAGGCATTATCGTGGTGCCAGATATTTTGGCTAATGCCGGTGGCGTCACTGTATCTTATTTCGAACAAGTGCAGAATGCTTACAACTATTACTGGACAGAGAAAGAAGTATTAGCGAAATTAGAACCAATCATGGTTGAGTCCTTTGATGCGGTATGGGCAGCTAAGGAAAAGTACAAATGCGATATGCGCACTGGTGCTTATATTCATGCGGCCAAACGCATTGAACAGGCGATGTTAGCTAAAGGGATTGCGAACGGGTAACACACCTAACTCTACCTCCCCTTCAATTCCCCTCCTCAAATAGGAGGGGAAGGCCGTTAGGCCAGGGGAGGTGTTTTGGTTTATCATACCTTTACCATTTGCATTTTTATTTAATCTAGTATTATTGCTTCGCTCACCACGGAGGGAGCTGACAATGACCGAGGATGATCTGCTCGCACTGCTCGCACGAATCGTTCACATGACCCCTGACGCCATCGTCGATGCGGTCGTCGCAACTGGACAGGACATCTGGGACAGTGTGTTCCAAGTCCTGCACGACAGCGGCGACAAGCTGACCGACGTCTACGCCATCGCTGTCCGCGCCGGATACATCAAGAGCGGCCCCAGCATGTAGCCGGGGCATACCAATTCTAACCCCTCTCCGGTCATTCGTTTTACTCATGAC
>JACQPW010000015.1 GCA_016207285.1 Candidatus Kerfeldbacteria bacterium
ACCATTGGTTTACAATCGTTGTATTCGAAGGTAAAGCTCACCCGATCAGCTAAAGGTGACAACCTCACCATTCAGTTGAAAGATGCTGCCACCAAAGATGGCCTGCGCCGACGGACTGTGAAACTGTATAAGAAAACGAAAAAGTCTGGGGATTGGACACGGGTAAAGTTAAGTTCCAGTAAAACGAATAACAAGGGTAAATTGACGGTAGAACTCGACCAATCGAAGACGACTTACTATCAAGTGCGCTGGACACCGAACGAAATCGATGCCGCCACCTATAATACTGATACCGTCCGCACTAAACAATTGAAAGTAACGGGCGTTCGCTAGTCAACTGGTATGCCTCAATTTGGATTAATCCAAGCTGAGCATACCGTTTTACAGTCATTAACCACACCAATTAAGATCCAGAACTATCTGGATCGTGTGCCGATGAATTGGGAAAAGCACGGTGAGACCTACATGTCACCGCAACGAGCCTTGCGCGCCCATAAAATGCACTGCTTTGAAGGTGCCTTGTTCGCGGCGGCTACCTTGTGGGTGCATGGCGAACCGCCGTTACTATTTGATTTACGCGTGCGGGGTGATGATGACCATGTCGTAGCATTGTATAAACGCCATGGCTATTGGGGAGCGATCAGTAAAACCAACCATGCCTCACTCCGGTTTCGTGATCCCATTTATAAAACCATGCGTGAATTAGCGCTGTCTTACTTTCATGAATATTTCAGTGATCTGACCGGTAAAAAAGTCCTACGCGAATATTCTGCCAAACCATTAAACTTAACTACGTTTGGTACAGACTGGGTGACAGCTGAAGAAGATTTAGTTGCTATTGTAGACGCCATTGATGCTGCCCCACATCACCAGATTGTCCCCCAACGTAACCTGCGCCTGCTGCGCCAAGCCGATGCCATGGAGCGCCGGGCTGGTCGACTAAAGGAATGGAAAAAAACCAATCCACGTACTTAAAAAAGTAGAGCCACATTGGGCTCTACTTTTTATTTGACCTCGTTACGTCCTAGAGTTCGGCACTCAAGATGACGTCACCATAAGGATAGGTGTCCACTTCTGGTTCACCAGCCCAGTCTACTTCTACATCGACTGTACCATTAGCATCATCGACTGCTGTCACGGTTCCTTTAGTATAGGAACCAATGAACGGTACAGACACTGCATCACCGACGCTCACGCTCGGTTTGATTGGCATAGTGACCACATCGGCTGTGTCGACCACCTTTAAGCTGCCGGCAAATCCAGAAACTAACACTTGATCACCGGATACGTTCAACACTTGATAATGATCATATTCACTACCGTTTTTTACTCCAATCGAAGCGCCAGCTTGCATTGGATCAGTGATGACCACAAACGAATCGGACTCTAGTTGTTCTGGCTCTTCATCTTCAAAAAAACCAGTGTCTAGGTAACGCACCATTGGTTCAGTGGCCGTACCGCCCTCAACGACATAGGCGCGGGACATACCAGAACCAGATTGCCACCAGGTCAAGACCGTGTCACCAACAGCGGCAGTTTGACCAGCCGGAATTGGAATGATGACACCGTTTGGAATAGTGACCTCTTCATTTATTTCGGTTAACACAGAAGCCGTCTCACCGACCTCGGCCACTTTAGCCATGTAGTAAATAAATGTACCGTTCTCAACCCCTTCAGTAGCTGCTTCATCCAGCGCAGCGCGGGTTGGTGCTAACACGTAATCTCCAAACTCTGCGTCCAGGGTTGAATTTGGAAAATCCACTGGCATGGCAGTTGGATCAATCACAGCGGTATCAACCACCGCCACTGTAGTATCAGTGTTCGTGGGAGTAGTGACCGTCGCCGTATTGGTGGTAGTTGTACTTGTGCAACCGGCTCCAAGTAATGTTAATAAAACACCCGCTCCAGCTAAACTTTTAGCTACCGACATACGCGTAGTATTCATAGTGTATACTTTAAATGACTTAAAGCCTCCTCTTAGATAAGTCCATTATACCATAGATCACAATAAACACACATGACCCTGCGTTTAGCCGTTTAAGACTGGAATAATCACCTTTGTCTAGTTGGAAACAATAGCACGGAGATCATCCGCTCCGCCAGCCGTTAAATTAGCCCCGTAGTACAACCGATACGTATCCGTTGTCCCGATTTCTAAAATCGTATCTGGATCCATTAAAACATTCACCGCTCCGCTGGGAGTAACACGACTGCCAGATTCCAGCGTAAAATTTCGACCATCAGTTGATACGGCCGACCGGACACGCAAATCACCGATGGCTTGGCCGGCTGGTGGAGTAGTAAAGAATAACCGGTAACTACCATCGGAGAGTTGAATGATGTCCGGATCATTCTCTTGATCACCAAAACTGCCACCGGTCAGCGTTATTTCCCCTTCCCGTTGCCAGGTAGCGCCGTTGTCTGACGAAATGGCGGTATGAATTTTGGAATCTGACGTTGAAGCCACAAAATACATGCGAATAGTACCATCCCCTAAATCAATTAATTCTGGTACTGACACAAAATTATCTTCCCCTTCATCCGCTACCAATACCGCCCCATCTGTTTCCGCGCCAGTTTGCGATGTAAACATAATACCGTTCGTTGATGTCGCTCGGAATAATTTTTCAGTAGTCGGAGAGTCCGTTTGCACACCATAGATCATTAGATAAGTACCGTCACTCAATAATAGGACATTAGGATTCGCCGAACCGGTAACATTGATATTGGTGGCTGACGGTGATAGCCAGTTGATACCATCAGTGGACGTAATACTCCAGATACCACCGCTACCAATAAAATACATCCGGTAAGTGGTATTGTCCGGCAATAAAATGGTACAAGTTGAAGTCAGTGGTTCTGGGGATCCAGTCAGTGATAGGTTTTGTTTGGTCCATTCGGCCGGTGGATTACTCACGGTAAACGCATCAACTAAACTCGCCGAGGTAAGATCTGGATTCACCACAGTAACGGTATAGATACCAGCGCTTAAGCTATCAGCAAATTCCGCTGTAATACTAGTAGAACTATTGACCGTAGTGGTTGTCGCCGCTGTATCACCAATAGAGACAACGGCACCATCCTGAAAGGCTGTTCCGGTAATCTCAATAGTGGTTTCCAAATCCGTATATCCGGTAGACGGCGAGATAGTACTGACAGATAGACTGTCTGCGGTAGTAAAGGCTACGGCATCAGACCAGACGCCACTGTGATCCGAGTCGTATTGGGCGCGAACCAGTACTGTATAATCAGTAGACGCCTCTAAACCAGCAATGGAATACTGTGGGCTAGCATCCGTAGTATGGGAGGTAAATTTTTTACTTACCACAACCGTATCGCCTTGCTTAACCCGTGCCTGGTAGCGAGTAATCGTACCGCGCGGTTTAGAATCAACTTGAAAAGTGACGGAAGTGTCATCAGTAGTCATAACAGTCAACGACCCAATTTTAGCCGGAAGAGTTCTAAATTGCTTGCCACTGCTGTACGCCGTACAGCTCGCCGGCTCACTCACACAGGCCTGGACTTTGAATTGATACGGTTGATTAGAATGAAGAAATGTCGAACTGACAGCTTTTCGAAGCTTGGCAATATTCTTAAACGTATGCACCGATGATCCACTACCCTTCAGCAGTTTTATGTTGTAGTAGTCGGCTGGATCGTCATATCGCCAAACCAAGACAGTACTCGTAGCCGTTAGTTGACGGGCACGAAGGTGATAAGGCTCTGGAATAGAAGCTGCAAACAGCGTCCGATCAGTGATTCCGAGCACCACCAAGATGACAGCGACAAACCAGATCTTTTTTGACATAACAGGCAGTTAGTTTATCAAATTCAAACTCGAAAAGCAACTATTGAAGCAGGGCGATTACCTCATCGTCAGTCACTTCAGGAAATGCTGCATACCATTCCCCAACCGATCCAAAATAGTCCGGGGTGTGTGGCACAACGACCTGATCAACTAAGTGTGTCAAGCTAGCTACGGCATCAGGTGCCCCCACCGGAGCAATCAATACAATACGCTTAGGTTTGAATGAACGGATATAGTGCAACGCTGCACGCATCGTTAAGCCAGTAGCAATACCGTCATCGACCAACACTATTGTTTTATGGTGTAGTTGTAATGGTGGACGCTGGCCTCGGTATAACTTAAAACGGCGCTGAGCTTCACGCTGCTGTTTGGCAGCTGCTTGCTTGATGTAGTCATCAGGGACAGCGCTATCGTCATTTAACAGTATCGCTCCATCCATGGTGACTGCCCCAACAGCAAACTCCTTATTAAACGGGGCACCAATTTTTCGCGGCGTGACAATATCCAGTGGTACGTTAAGACCACGCGCAATTTCGGCTGCCGTCACTACCCCACCGCGCGGCAAGCCCAGTACAATGGTATTGGCCTGCTGACGATAGGCTTGCAGTAACGGTAATAGTTGTTGGGCGGCCTGTTTCCGGTTGGCAAATATCATAACACCAGTATACAATACTCCTATGACATTAAACCATCTCACCCCAGAAGAAGAAGCCGTTATTGTCCATAAGGGTACCGAAGCTCCAGGCACTGGCGAGTATGATGATTTCTTTGAGGAAGGCAGCTATATCTGTCGGCGCTGTAACACTGAACTCTATACTTCAAACAGCAAGTTCCACTCCGGTTGTGGTTGGCCTAGTTTTGATCAAGAAATTCCCGGAGCCGTAAAACGCACCACGGATGTGGATGGTAGGCGTACGGAAATTACCTGTAACCACTGTGGTGGTCATCTGGGACATGTTTTTGAAGGTGAGCACATGACGGAAAAGAATACGCGCCATTGCGTCAATTCACTGTCACTGAAATTTATTCCGAAATAATGGTGCAACTGACTAGCCCACATTTCCAGGCGAACCAAACTATTCCTGCCCAGTTTACGTGTGCAGGTGAAGATATTTCGCCGGCGCTGCAATGGTTCAACGTACCAGACACGAGCAAAAGTTTTGTTTTGATTGTGCATGATCCTGATGCTCCAAGTAAAGACTGGGTGCACTGGCTAGTAAAAAATATTCCCGCCACGGTCACACAGGTGGCGGATGATACCGTCCCAACCGGCGGTGTGGAAGTGGCTAATGATTTTGGGCGTTCCAGTTGGGGTGGTCCATGCCCACCGCGGGGTGAACACCACTACTATTTTGAAATTTATGCCTTGGATGTCACCACAATTGCTGGCAATTCCCTAGCCGAAATTAAAACTGCCATGACCGGACATATACTTGATCAAGGGGAATTAATTGGTTTATTTGCTAGATAGATGACTGATTATAAAGAGATCTTTGGCTACGCTTCAATCGTGGTAGCGGCGGTTGGCTATATTCCTTATATCAAGGATATTCTGGCGCACAAAACCAAACCACACGCCTTTTCGTGGTTCATTTGGTTTAGTACGGAAAGTATCGCCTTTGCAGTACAAGTGGTCGCGCAGGGTGGTAGTGGTAGTTGGGTTCATTTGGTGCAACTGATATTATGCTTGCTCGTGTTTGCATTGGCCTTACGATATGGACATCCGGATATTACCCGCTCGGATTGGATCGCCCTGAGTTTAGGGTTGCTGGCTATTCTCTTATGGTTATTCACCAAACAACCGTTGAGCGCTGTAGTGTGCTTAATCGTGATTGATATCATGGCCTTTGCACCAACCTTTCGCAAAAGCTACCAGTTCCCGCGGCAAGAAACGGCTGTCTTATATACAACCAGCGCCGCGAGTTATGCCCTAGCCTTGTTCGCACTTGAACAGTACCAAATCGTCAATTGGCTATACCAAGCCGTGTTAGTGGGCTTAAACATCGCTTTTATCAGCTGGTTATTCATCTTACGGCGACGACGTACTCGTATAGCGCTATAGCATTGTCTCCCTTCTGCTCACCTGCTGAGCAATTGAACAGGAGGGAAGCGGGCATGTTCTCCAACATCATGCCCGTCCGATTCAGTGTGATCTGCACTGCTACCACACGTTGAGGGCGGTAGCGGAGTACTGACCGGCCGGCCTGCGGATGAGCAGCACACAGCCTGCATCGCCCCGGATGACATGAGCCATCCCCGGAACGATGGTGACTGCGCTGCCCAGACGGAGCTTGTACTCGTCGCAGCCACTCTGTTCCGGCTGGCGGAAACGCGCCTTGGCCTGGCCCCACAACAACGTCCACTGTTCGGTGTAGTTGTGGTAGTGATTGCCCAGGTCGGCCGTCTGCTTCCAGACGATGAACACGTACTCGCGCGACTGCAGCGTCACTGCCCACAGTACCCGACGATTGTCTTCATGTTCTGGCGTCCGCAGTCGCTTCAGCAGTGTGATCCAGAATCGCACCATATCACCTCCGAAATGGTACAACAGCTGTACAGACAAAACAGCAAACTGTCAAGTAGGAACATAGACAAAACGCCCACCAGGATTATACTATCAGTATGAAAGCTAGTATCTGGCGCATACTATTTGCTGGTTTGATCACTTTTGAGGTTTTAGTGTGGCTGGAGTTTATTCCGCTCACTACTACCTTTACGATTCTGGGTTTAATTATTACTCAAGTCGCCGTCTGGGTCATTTTAGAAATCATCCAAGTGCGTTTACGGCGCCCGTATGCCTGGTGGGTGATGACCTTGGTGGTGCTCGCAGTGATGCTCGATGCAGCTGGCGACCTATTTCATTGGTATACAACGTTCTACTGGTATGATGCGGTGCTCCACTTGTTCGGTTCAGGTGTAGCTGCCGTCTGGGTATGGAACACCCTCATGATTGTGTATAGTCAACGCGCCCCCTACAAGCTCATTTTCATGGGCGCGTGCGGTATTGCCATTGCGTTGGGGGTGGGGTATGAAATCGAAGAATATCTGGAAGATTTCTTCACTGGTTCACACCGTTTGGGCGATGGCTTTGACACCGCGAATGATTTACTACTCAACACCACCGGCGTATTACTAGCAGTGATCAGCTTAACGCTTAGTAAACGAGCTAATTACCCTTGGCGGTAACCGTGAGCAGACTTGAAGTCGCTGCCACATACTCTTCCCGGCTACTCCCTTTGGGTTTCCAGGTGGCTTTAAATCTATATTTTTTGGCTTTAGGTAGTTTCACGGACAGTTCCAGCTGACCTTTTTTGTTCGTTTTGGCTTTTTTAATCAAGCTATACCCTTGGCTCGTTTTTTGTAACACTCTGACTGTTTGATTGCGCAACTTCTTGTTGGTGGCCGCATCCTTTAACGTCACGGTCAATTCCGCTGTCGATTGTACGGCCACTTTTTTCTTAGCCGCTTTCACGGTCAGCGCAGCCTTAGACTTCACATCGAACAATCCCCGACTCGAACCAACTGTCACGCCATCAAAAATCAGAGTATAGAAGGTTTCGTCCTGTAAACCAGTATACTGCAAACCCCAGGTGTCTCCCCCATCCGTAGATTTATACAATACGCCCTGGCCATAAAAGTTGACGGCCCCAAGATACAATGTATTGGGTGTAGTCGAAGACTGGATCGCTAAACTAGTGAAGGATCGCAATTCGTCGATACCGTCCGTAATTTGATCCCAGGAATTTCCGCTGTCACTGGAACGGTAAAAACCGGATGTACTAACGGCATACACAATCGTGTCATCATCTGGATCCACCAGGATTTTAACAATATCTTCTTCCGGCGTGCCATCTAAGGCTGTCCAGGAACCATTTTCGTAGACATAAATCCCCGTTAAATAATCCGACCCGGCATCGGCGCCTACGCCAACGTACAAGCGGCCATCACTGGCTTGGGTAATTGTTTGAGCCGACACGTCATCCGTAATCTCCAAATCTTCCCAGGTGACACCTTGATCAGTAGAACGCAACACCATGCCAGTTTTACTGTTGTTCGGCTCACCATTTTCTACCGCGGCATAGAGCGTATTGGCATCATCTACATCAGCCAAAATTTCATCAACCGAATAATCATGGGTTAAGAAATCTGCGGCATCATTTTCTGTCCAGGTGGTGCCGCCATCAGTAGTGCGGCGAATTGCTCCAATTTCTCCGACGACTATTATGTTCGAATCAGATGGATTCACCCAAATGGCTGTGCCGGGATCTTCTAAGACAGGGAATGTCCAGGTGGGATTGGCGCTGGTGAAGTTTTCTGTTTTCGCAATACCGTTATAGGCAGCTGCCCAGACAATATCTTTATCGGTTGCCTGACTGATATCGGTAATAGTCACACCGCTAATGCCTTCATTCACATCTTCCCAGGTTTGGCCACGATCACTGCTTCTGCTTAAACCAGGCATGCCATCCGCATACAGAATGTTGTCATCATATGGAGTAACAATTAAGAAGTGCCCACCCAAAGCCGTAGTTTCAGAATCATCACCACCGAGTGCGCTCCAACTAACCAAATCATCAGAATAGTACTCACCCATATAGAGCCGACCAGTGGAATCAAATGTACAAAAGCCTGAAATAGAATTTGTGCCCGTAGCAACCCAGCTACTGCCGCCAGCGTTAGAAATGTAATTGTCATCTCCGCTGAAGCCAGTGGCTAAACCAAGCCGGCTCGCATCGGTATCATCCACACACACATACACCGCGGCGGAACTATCCTGTAGGGTTGGAATAGATAATTCAGTCCAATTGGAACCATTATCAACGGTTCTATAGAGATGGGCTACATAATCGGCATCCATGGTTTGTACATATAAAACCCCAGTCGCAGCAGCCATGCTCCAAATATCCTCGCTATTAGGTAAAGTGGTTGTAGAAAATGATTCGCCTTCGTCAGTCGACACATAGAATGTGCCGGGAGTGCCAGTGCTAGACATCAGTACTGCACCACCGACTACCAGCAAAGCATTGCCATTATCTTCTAATATCCGGGTAAAGGTCACGCCTTCATCAGTGCTTTTGTAGAGCCCCTGACTAAAGGTCACATAGACATTACCGCTGGCATCAACGGCCACACCAATGCCGCCACCATAATCCACGCCAGACAAACCAGTCCAATTGATACCACCATCATCGGACCAATAGAAACCATTAGGCGAGTCTTTTGCTACGGTATAGAGTTTACTACCATCCGGCGAAAACGCTACATCCCATAAGTTACCACCGAATGGTCCAAGGTTCTCGACCGAGGCGGTATCGGTATTATCGGCTACTGGAACATCACCGCCCTCGTCAAATTCTCCGTCACCAAAATCACCATCATCAAAGTCCCCATCGGCAGCTTGTGCCACCACGAACCAAACGAATAACCCGCTTAAAGTCATAAGTACCAGCCATAGTGGCCGCAGACGAAGAACATGTAGCATCATACTGATTTTTGTTAATGAATTGATTGTGTCTATTATAGCACAACTCTATGACTATGGTGACTAAGCGATGCCACGCAGTAAGTAGCCCACTAGATAGGCTAACGAGGCGGCCACACCACCCACTAACACCGTTTTGCAGCCGGCCTTCCACCAAGTTTCATCCGTAAACCGCGTTTTAATTGTACCAACGATAAAGAGAGCTAACATCGTAAATAACGTAGTGACAATAAAAATAGCATCCGTGCTGACGGGTAAGACCGGTTTGAAAATATAGCCAATCAGCGGAATTAAACCGACCACGTTAAAAGCTAAAAACGTTGTGCGGGCTCCCTTCAATGGATAAATAGCCTCTTCGACCACATCAAACTCATGTTTCATCATAATGTCTACCCAGACATCTTTATCTTTGGTAATGACATGAGTAGCTGATTCCAAAGCTTTGCCAGTGAAACCATGGTCACGCAAAATATCTTCAATTTCGGCACGCTCTTCTTGCGGCTTTTCCCGGATGGATTTGTATTCAAGCCGACGAATGCGCTGAATCCGTTCTTTTTCAGCTTTGTCTCCAGAATATTTACTGACGGCCATCGATACCCCATCCGCTAACAAGTTGGCAAAGCCCAAAATCAAGACGATCGCTACGGGTAAATCGGCACCCTGCACACCCGCTACAACCGCAAACGTGGTGACTGCACCATCAATCCCACCATACACAAAATCGGAAACCCAAATGTACGGTGCTTTCTTCATCAGCTTCTTCATACGTTTAGTATACCCGCATCATTTGGTTGGGCGCAATAGCATTCGTAACGTCATACTCGCCTATTTTAGTACGACGCAAGACTGTAACGTAACCACCTAAATCACGCGCCAGCGACCTGATATAGGTACCGTGTGAACACTGCACCCGTAGACTGAGCATTGGCCAGGCATACTCCAAGATCTCAATCCCATGAATCGTCACCGTCCGGGTTGGCATCGCTACGGTTTCACCGCGCCGGGCTAACTTATAAGCCCGTTCGCCGTCAATATGGATCGCCGAATACGCCGGTGGCGTTTGTTCAATTGTACCAACAAATTGCTGAACTTTTTTTTGGATTTCTTCTTCTGTGCACTCTTTCAATTCTGTGTTCTCTGTGATCCCCCCTTCCGCATCATCGGTCGTACTGAATTTTCCTAGCTCAATCGTCACTTCATACTCCTTCTCTAATTTCATGAAACGATCCTGCTGTTTAGTTTCATCCCGACCAACTAACACAATCAACAAACCAGATGCTAACGGATCCAACGTGCCAGCATGCCCCACTCGTTGTACATGCAAACTACGCCGCGCTTGCGCCACCACCGCAAAAGATGACATGCCACGCGGCTTATCAATCAGCAGCATACAGCCAGGCGCGCGCCTCTGCTTCGGTATCAAAAGTCTTTAACTTAGTGGGAACGAAAACCCGCAAGAGATCAACCATCAGCTGCCAGCCATGATGCAAGCCAAACAACGCTACTCTAGCAATAGCTGGATCTTGCAGAATCGCCTGGTAAATTTTATTCGACTCATGACTATTGAATTCACCCGAATCAATGGTACGAAAATCCATCAATACTCTCAGCCGGCCAGCTGGTGCGGCTTGTTTAATGGCAGTAAATGTGTCTCTGACCCACTGGGCCTCTTTCGTATTATCTTCTTCTGTAGTAGTGATGGTACCAAAAGTGACCAACACAAAATCAGGTGCAGTAAAGACCACCGTATCCTGTTGTGGCTTATAATAATACTGCTTACTAGACATATAGCGCGAGTGTATCATAATACACGGGCTATGCAAACTATCGCACTCATTGGCAACGGTACCTACTTTAACTGCTCCCGACTACTGCAACAGTACGATGTGATTATTGCGCTCGATGGCGGCGCCAATCACTGTCAACGTTTAGGCATCACCCCACAACACAGTCTTGGTGACGGCGATTCGATTACCCAACCGACTGCGGACTTCCAAATCATCCCTGACCAAACAACCACGGATCTGCAAAAAGGGATTCAGTTTGCTCAACAACATTATCCCCATTGTATAATCGATGCCTTTTGCGTCACCAGTCACGACCGACTCGACCACACCATGGCAGCGCTGTTGCATCCGGATATTAGTACCGTGTATACTCCACATCAGAAAATCACCCAAGTCACTACGGAGCTACACTTATCCACCACCCCCGGCAACCAGGTTTCAGTGGTGAATATTGCTGGCTGTCAGTGGAGTGGAGCACAGATCCGATTGGACGCTGACCACTCTGGACTATCGAATCGCAGTACGACCGAGCAAGTGACGATTACATTACAGAGTGGTGCAGTGTTAGTCATTACGGAACAGCTATGGACATAACGATCACCTGGAACAAGCCGATTAATGTGATGAACTTTTTGCGCCAAGTGGGCTATCATCCGATTCACGATTATCAGGACAGTAAAGATAGTTGGGTGCGCAACTTGGGTAGTGGCCACTACCCCCGCTTTCATCTCTATACCAAGGGTGACAATCGTACCACTACGTTCTCACTCCATATCGATCAAAAACAACACACCATGGAGGTACCAGGAGTAAAGCGCCATGCTGGTGAATATGATTCCGCTGTCGTGCAACAAGAAGGTAACCGCTTACAACGTTGGATTCAGTACGCCCAATCTAGCCAGTATCGTTAAAGCAGCGTATACTGTTTTATTATGAAACTATTTTTAGATTCCGCTATCTTAGATGAAATTAAACTAGCGGCCGCTACTGGCTTGTTGGATGGCGTCACCACGAACCCGACTTTGATTGCTAAAAGTGGCCGTAAGCATGAAGAAGTCGTGGCAGAAATTGCCGCTATCGTGAACGGACCCATTTCCGCTGAAGTGTTAAGCACCACTACGGCCGAGATGCTGACGGAGGGTAAGCAACTAGCCAAGCTTCATCCCAACATCACCGTCAAACTACCAATGATTGTGGAGGCGATGCCAGTGGTCACACAGTTAGCTGCCGCCGGTATCAAAACGAATGTCACTTTAGTGTTTAGTGTCAATCAAGCCTTGTTAGCCGCCAAAGCGGGCGCAACCTTTATTTCGCCCTTTGTTGGCCGGTTAGATGATACTGGTGAAAACGGCATGCAGGTGGTAGCGGATATTGTGCAGGTGTTTAAGCACTATAAATTCTCCACTCAAGTATTGGTGGCTTCGGTACGTACTCCGGAACATGTCCGACAAGCGGCTTTGTTGGGTGCTGATATAGCGACGCTTCCCTACCTAGTTTTTATGGAACTATTCAACCATCCACTCACTACCGCTGGCGTGGAAAAATTCTTACAGGATGCTGGCATCACGCCAACAAAAGTTTAACCTTTGTTACTACTGCGAATAGGTGAATCATCACGAGCTATAGTCGTTGGGAGAGCCTGACCTTTCGCTAGTCGCGTATTTTCAGAAAATTGTTGAATCAAATCATACGCCCCACCCCGGGTCGCTAATAAACCATAGTTAGCGTACGACACATTACTATCGTTCAAATGTTGCTGGTTCGGTAACAGACTTAAATCTTGACCAGTACTATCACGATAAGCCACCTTCAATTGTTGCATCGTATCACTGCGTAAAAACGCTACGGTCTCACTACCCAACATGGCTAAATCGCGCTGCAGCTGATCATCCGATACGGACAGTTTGCCTTCCTGGCGCAACTGTTCGCACACTACGAGTAAGGCTTCCCGGGTCACATCTGTTCCGCGGCCACTCGCTTCATCTAATGGGATGGTCACCTGTTCAGTTTGCGCAAAGTATAATAAGCGCTCTTGCAAACTACCTAACATGGTTTTATACGGTCCACCATTATAGGAATTCACCAGCGCTAGTAACCGAGCGGCCTCGTCATTGGCTTGGGGGTCACCAAAGGCGGTTACGTATGTAGCAAACGCTCGTTCATTCTGATGCAGTATTTCTGCCGCAGCTGCTGTGTTCAGTAATGGGTCAGCCCGCAATTCCTGTTCAAAAGGCCTAAAACGACTATCATCCTCTGCGAAGAAATTATTGGCGCGGACTTGAAAAATACCAGCCGATGAGACGCCGGCAGCTTTTTCTAGGGTCGCCAGCAACACTGGAGGTAAATCCGGCTGAAGCCGTAATTGCGCAATGGCAAAATCCAGACTAGCTTTGGCCCAGGGTCTATCCTGAATCGACCAGGCAAAATCTTTTGCGCGTTCACGAGTATAGTAATATTCAATAGTGGCAATCACCTGATCGAGCGTAGCGGAACGGTCAGGTAAGTTGCTGTTCACCCAATCTAATAATTGACTAACATCAGTCTGGTCAGCCGTTTCGCGCATTCCTTCATTGGCATAGACTAAAGCGAGTGCGAGCCGCACAGATTCCCCGTATTCTGGATGACCATCTACGACCGTATCAATTAACCGACTGACTTCGGCTGGGAATGGGGTCATCACGACGCCTTCAGCTTCAGTCATAATCGGTAACTCGGTTGGAATATAGATATGCTCAGCAGCGCGCTGCCGCCAAATGGATTGCTCCATCATGGCTACAGTGTTAGCGTCAATGCTCAATACGGCATCAGCCTGCACATGATATTCATGCACGCTGTATGGTTTAGTGTAGACGTCGCCCGGCATGGTTTTGTCACCAAACGGAATCCCAGTAGCGCGCGCCACGCCATCACGCAAGTTGGCCCATTCAGCTGTAGAATAGAGCGAGCGCTTAAAGAAGTGTTCCGTAATATGATCCATGCTCTCATGTGGGCGCACAATATGCACTTCAGTTCCACTCGCTGCTGCTTCACGAGCTTCGGCTCGTTGATAGATCTCATCGAGATGTGCGACCAAGGCTTCATCTTCAAAAATAGGAATCAATTCTCCGGGCGTTAAGTGTTGTGGGTCAATGCCACGTTCTACCAAAGTCAGTTCAGCCGCTTTCCATAGATCCGGTGAGGTTCCACCCTCGGTGAGCACCGCTTCCAAACTAGATCCTGGCTGAACTGGTACAAAGGTATTCACCGTAAAATCGGAACCAAACAAACGAGCGTCAGTCATCACAGCATTCACCGCTTCGGCATTTGGCTCAACCACGCTCACTGGAATCAACGTTTGATGATCCACTAACATGGCTACCAAGGTGGTCGCTTCGTCGCCATGAAAGCGATGATTCAGAGCAATATCATGCACCACCACCGTATCACCTGTCTGGACGGGCGTCTTCAGCCACTGTTCAGTATCAGTAATGCGCACACCGTTGACTTCAATGCCAAGCGTTTCAAATAAGTAACCACGTTGTGCTAGATCAGAGCGCTGTAAACCTAACTGACTAGCTAACACACGATCGATGGTCGTATCACGTTGCACTGGTAAGGTGATATCCTCTTTGCCCAAAAGCGTGACCGTATGTGAATTGGGTTCACCACCATTATCTTTATTGGCGCCAATAATATTCTCAATTTGAGTACCGGTATAAAAAAAGGTAGCCGATTGCAACGGGCTTCTGGCAGCCGCTTGCAACCACTGCTCTACTTGGTAACGATAGGTTGGGTTATCGCTATTTAAACTTTCTAGCGGTCGCACATGACCGCGACTTACCTCAAAATGTTCTTGCAGACTAGCCACTTCGGTACCCCCGGCAGTGACCATCGCCTCTGCCGCCATCGGAGCGTGGACCGTTACTCCGGTGAACTGTCCGCTGCTATCGCGCAAATTAACCCCAATCTCCTCGGCTAAATCTTCATCAAACAAATTAAACCGTCCGGCCAGATCTTTGGCACAGTAGGCACCATCTTTTTCTACGACCCGCACCGGATGATCTTTTAAATATTCAATTTTAGCTAACTGATATGGCGACCACTTGTCCGGTTCAAGTTGGCCGTGATCAATCGACAGACTTTTCGGCTCGGTGGTAAACACCCGCACCAGTGGAGCCTGCTCTTGCTGTAATAACTCGGCTAATGGGATCGGTTTGGCTTCTACATCACCTAATGGCCGTGCCAGGGTTTCACCCGTATCAGTTACCGTGACAGCATAGGTAGCATCGTAGGATACAGCCATCCGACCACCGCTACGACCAAAGCGCTCACCAAACGCCACCACATATTCATCTGGCGGCAACCGTCGCAGATCAGCCCGGGTGGCACCAGTGACTAAATGCTCATTAGGAAGATGGTGATCAGCCCCTTTAGCCGCCTCGATGGCCATTTCATGGGTCATGTACAGATCTTGTGCCCAGGTAGATTCGGTAGCTACACCGTGCGCAGCTTCAGCCAATGGATTCTCTGGCACATCAGGTAAAGCTTCACTGGGAACATGCAACTGTTGCCCAACCCCAATCCGACTCGCCGAGGTCAACTGATTTTCTTCCGCCAACAGAGTAATGGCCTGAGGCACGGTTAAGTCCGGATTGCCTTCTCGTAAGCGATACCACTCCAAGTGCTCGGTAGCAATTTTCCAAGCGGTATCACCAGGTTCAACGACATACTCGACCGAACCGACTAAGTTTTCTGATGGCACTTCTGCTCCGTCGGGAAAAGTGACAGGGTAATCAAGCTGGCTCGTTAAGGCTGCATACTGGGCATCTGGCAGTGGTGGTGCCACTACTGGTTCAGCTGCTGCCACGACTGTGACAGTAGTATCGGCAGCACCCTGTTCAAGTTGCCCTAACAATCCATCAATGGCTGTTCTGGTTTCTATGGCCGACTCTACCCGTTGGTCGATCTGATCTAACACTCCTAGCGCCGTCGCATTCATATTGACTTGCCTGTAGACATGCTCAAATTGTCGCACGGTAGCTTTGATCGTTTCCCGATGTAAATTCAATAATCGGTAGCGCAATAAATGGTCGAGGGCTTTCCGACGATCACCTTGAAAAGCGGCTAGATCTTCGATTCTGGCATACAGGTCTGGTTCGGTCACACCAGCCTTGGTTAGATCTGTCCCAAATTCTGCCCACACCGTATTAGCAATTTTATCAACATCAAATTCTTCATAGCTGGCAGCTTGCTGTTCTGGGGTAATCAAGCGCTCAATCACTTTTGGAATATCACCCTGCAAACGCAACGCAGTGCGAAACCGATCATCAAAGATAAACTGGGTTAAGCTTTCTCTTACACCACTGGTAAACGCACCCAACCGTTTTCCACTAGTACGTTCATGCGCCGGTAGTTGCACCAAGGCTTTATCATAATTGGTGGACACCGCTGTATAGGCAGCACTGGCTCTGCCTACTACAAACGAGAATACGCCTAAGGTTAACCAACGCGCGCCGGTAGTAAGAAGAGATAAGTTCTTAGCTTTGCTAGTTTGATAAACATCGATATGACGCTCCATAATACCCTGGATAGCATGACGGTATTGGTCAGATATTTTGTCATAGGCGCGAAACAACGATGGTCGCTTGGGATCAAACACAACTGTATCTAAATGCGTGCGCACATCCGCTAAAATGCGCTGTTTACTGTCAGGCGGAATTAATGTGACCTTGCCTAATAATTGTTCCGCGTACTGCACTCCCTGGTTAATATGGTTTTGCCGAAACACTTCTTTGTCTTCTTCCGCGGCCGGCATCGTCCGTTCAGCCACTTGTTGGAGGAGTGCAAAATGGCGCTTGACTTCATCAGCAAATTTTACCGCTTCCTTTTCTACCGCCGCGACACCGCCGCTGGCTTCATACTTCTGCGCCAAGGCATCACAATCGCCTTGACGGACAACCAAGTCGATCAACATTTGCTTGGCAGCCATCTGTACCGGCAGTTCAAAACCGACCACCGCACCACGTTGCGCTAACTCCCAACTGCGTTTAGCAACGTCGATGACAGCTGCCAAAGTGACTGATTGTTTCGCCTGATCAAAGGAGCGCTGGGCAGCTTGCCAAGTAGCCAATGGTCGCTCGGTTTGCCAATCACCGATCTTGCCCACATATAAATCAGCTGCTTTTTCTAGGGTATTATCCGTACGCTGATAGAGATCTTTCTTCCAAGTTTCATAACGTTGGCGCGTGCCAGCCACAAAACCAGCCCAACCCTGACGCATCGTCTTGGTGGTATCAACCGCACGCTCCGCTAACCCCACTAATGAGGGAGTTTCTACTGGCTGCGGTGTTTCGACCCTAGGTACTGCTAGTTCCATGGAGAAGTTTTTGTACGTACTGCTCAATTTCTTGACGTTCTTTAGCGGCTAATCGATCAAGCGCTTGATTCATCTCACTACCGGTTTGCTCTAAATCTGCCAAGAGGGCTTTACTCACTTCTTGGTAACTGCCATGTTCTTGTTCTAACACGGACATGAAACGACTAATCTGATCTTGCGACATGAGTGGCAACAAATTGAGCCAAGCCACCTTTTGTTCTTCTGGCATCACTGATTGCGCTAACAAAAAGGCTAAGCGTTGTGCCTGACTACGATCAAATTGGATGGTGGGTGTTGGCATATTTTTATTTCAATAAACAGCTGATAATAACTTAAGTTTAGCAAATTGTCAAGGGCGCGCAACTTCTGCTATACTTGCCTAGCTCAAGCTTAAGTATTTCCATGATCTATTATGTCCCAACTGCCCAAACCACCTACTCGACCCTGGTATAAACGCTGGTGGTTATGGCTATTCGTTATCTTACTAGTGATTGCTGGCATCGCCATTGCTGGTTACATAATGACTGCCGGGCAAGCCACCACTGTCGATACGAGTCAAACCATTACCGCCACGGTACGTGATCTCACCAAAGCAGTCAGTACCAATGGTAAGGTGGCCCCCGAACATAGCGAACAGTTGGCGTTTAGCTTTGGCGGTAAAGTAACTGCTGTGTACTTCAAAGTGGGTGATGAAGTGAATAAAGATGCCATCTTAGCTAAAGTGGGTAGTCAGCAACTGAAAGCCCCGTTTGATGGTCGTGTACTGGCTGTGAATACATTTGTCGGTAATACCGCTACCCCTGGCGTGGCTGTGTTTGAAATTGGTTACCGTACTAACTTTGTTGATTTTATTGCTTCCGAATCGGAGGTGTTTGATCTAGCAGCTGGTCAACAAGCTGAGTTAACGATTCCTACCTATGATAATGGTGCCACCACGTATCATGGTACGGTTGAATTGGTCGATACCAAAAAAACTACCGGTGATGTGATGAATGCGCAAACGGGTACGAGTGAATCTGGTTACTTAGTACGGATTCGACCAACCGACCTACCCGCATCAGCTGCGAACCTAATTGGTCTAACGATCAATATTAAGGTATTGGTAGAAGAAAAACTAGCTGCATTATCTGTCGAGCGGGCGGCTATTCAATATAATGACAATGACGAAGCCTACGTGTGGTTACCTGGCGCTACGCCTGATGCCTTACCGTTAGAACAACCGGTGGTCACTGGCTTTGAAGGTGATGATTATATTGAAATTGTCTCTGGTGTGCAAGCCGCTGATACAATTGTCTTAAATATTCCTCAAGCCGAGACTGGCTCACTCTTCTAGCACTACTGACCATGAAGACTGCCGCACCAGCAGACGTGATCAACGTAGTGGATCTAGTCAAAACCTACTGGAATGGCGATGTTAAAATTCCGGCACTACAAGGAATTAACCTAACCGTACCAGAAGGTGATTTCTTAGCCTTGATGGGTCCGTCCGGTTCTGGTAAATCCACCCTGATGAA
>JACQPW010000027.1 GCA_016207285.1 Candidatus Kerfeldbacteria bacterium
CTACTAAACTGTGTTCAAAGATGCGTACGATCCAATTGACGTAAAAGTCTCGATCATAAAATAAGTAACCGCTTGAAATAGCGACTGCTTCTGGATGGGCTGCAAAATCATGGACTATTTTTCTGAGCCAGTGTTTTGGAATTTCACAGTCAGCGTCAGTAGAAGCAATAATATCTCCACGAGCACTATGCCAGCCCGTCGATCGAGCTGCCCCTACTCCTGGGCTGGGCTCCTTCACCACAATAATGTCGCCAAAGGTTTGAGCAATTTTGACAGTGTTATCGGTGCAGTTATTATCTACTAAAATAATTTCAAAGTCTTGGTGTGGAAAACTTTGCTCAATTAAACTGCGCAATACCCGAGCAATGGTATTTTCTTCGTTATAGGCGGGAATGACTATGGATATTTTAGGGATGCCGACGGCGGGACTTTTCTGTGACATAAAAACCTAGGTATTTACCAAACATCAATCTGGTTTGGGCGTTTAAGGCTGGTAATGAGCCAAACAGGATGGTGGAGAAGGGCAATAATAACCACTGAATGACCATGAAGATATAACGGGTGGCTGGGTAATGCGCTGGTCGTCGTGGCAAAATGAGGGTACCAAGAATGACCGATAAAATCAAACCCACATTAGCAATCGTCAACATAATCTGCAATAACTGAGGGGCAATGGTTGCGACTGGCGCAGTGGCCTGCTCAACGGTTACGAGGTGTAACGGCACGTAGCCTAAAAAGAAAATAATAATCGAAGCGGTCGCCCATGACCAATGTCCTTCTAGTTGATTCAAAACATGGCGCCAGCGTTGTCGCAATGGGATAGTTTTGTTACCCCAGAAGTGCCAAATCAGAAAGGGAATATTCTCGCTCCCCCAGCCCCAGCGTTGTTGTTGTTTGAATAAATTCTTTAAACTTTTCCACAGATTGTCTGACATCACCGTATCCATATAGATGGGCATATGGAGCGGTGTGACCTGATAATGACCATCGTAATGCAGTAAGCACTGGACAAAAATGCGCGAGTCATCAGACACAACATCCTTTTGCCAAAAACCGACATCTATCAAAGCCTGCCAAGGCATGCTGTGTGACGAAAAGGTCAACAAGCGTTCCGGACGAACTTGCTCTGACATTGACCAAAACGTGGTGCCGGTAGCTGCTACCCGCATGATGGCGGGTGAATCCCAAATATTGTTACTAAACATAGGGATCGGTTGGTAGCTAGAATGCAATCGATCCGGATGACTGAGGTAGGTGTGGGTGAGGTAATACAGATATTGTTTCTCCACGCAGGAATCCACATCGAGGACAGTCACAATAATATCGGCATAAGGAATCTGGCGTTGGTCAATGAGTGTTTTAAGCTGTTTCCCAGCCCAAGCCAAATTAGCTCCTTTGGCAGCCAGTTCACCGGCTAGTCCATCTGGGTGTTCAGTGACAACAAACGCGGCGTACTCTTGACCATAGCGCTGCTGCATGGTTTGGCCATTGCTGACACTGACTGGAAAACGTTGTTCGGCCGCAAATACAATGATGACACGATCCTTTGCATAGTCACTTTGCGCTAGCGCTTGAAAGGTTGACTCCACTACCTGCAAACTTTCCGATGCGTTCGGAATGAACACGATGTGGTAAATGTGACGATAGGCAGGTAACTCCTGACAGCGTTGTGCCCAATCCACCCGCATGGTGCGTTTATATTTAACGAACGATAAGATTAAAAAACTACTCACGTAGGTTACCTTTACCATCCAATAAAAATCATAAGCCAAAATAACATAGACAATCGTCAGTGGTGTAGTGAATGTTAAAACCACGGCACCAATTAAGGTTGTCCAGGAGATCAAACCTGGCAGCATTTCGAGAGCGCGATATTTATGATAATCGTTGAACAACAACCCAGCCTTCATAGGCGATGCCACCGATAAAAATAAGATACGTTAAGACATGTAAAATCCGGGATTGGGTGACTGTAAATTCTGATGGGCGGTGATGTACAATCCGCAACCGGCGATGCATCTGCATGATCATGATCCCCTCCAAACCACCGACCAAGGCACCGGATATCCCTAAAATTTCAATAAAGCTTAACCAATTAAAGATCAACATCAACAGCGGCGGGATGATCGTGGCCGCCCAAGCCAGGGTTGGTCGCATGTGAAAATCAAATTGATACACTTCGCGCAGCACCAGACCCAATACTAAAAAGGAAGTAGTCATAGTGACACAGCCGAATAGCGATCCGATGAGCAATGCCCACGGCCCTAGTACTTGGCCTAGACCAGCCACGGCGCTTTCGGTGGTGCCACTACCGGTGATACCAACCGCTACCGTAGCAAAAATTGCATAAATCACAATCGGAACAATCGATCCAATTAAAATAGCTTGTTTCAAACCAGATAAGCGTTGCCGCAGCACGTTCTTCATGTCCGGCACCGCCGAGGCGGCCGCTAACGCAAACAGCACTACGCCATACGGCAAGAATAAGCCAGCCGGATTTACTAATTGATAATTGCTGGTTACCACGTGTGGTAATCCAAGCACGATTAAGCTGACTACTAAGGTCAGCATAATCAGCATCATCATTTTCTCAATTACGGTCACCGCGCGTAGACCAATACCCAAAGCACAGGATACCAGTGTAAAGTAGACCAAACCGAGTTGTAGGCGGGTGAACGGTAACCAATCTCCCAGTAGGCCGTACAGTAAATTACTCACTTCAACGGCATAAGCCGATAAAGCACCGTAAAAACCAACACACGTGGCTAACAGGGCCACTATTTTCCAGCGCTGACCTAAATAACGTTCCACATAGGCCACTAATTGGTGGTCACCCTCTGTACTCAATACCACCTCGCCGTAGGCTAAGTTGACTAACGCCAGCACGCTACCCAACCCGAGCACATAGCCCAAACCGACCAACACACCAGCTCGGGAAAACACGTACGGTAACGCAAAAATACCTGCTCCCACAGCCGTTCCCACCATCAGAGCAACGGCACCAAATAGCGAACTGGGCTGCCTAGAAGTCCGCGTCTTCATTCTCCAGCTCTTGCAACTGTTCAGCGGTCAAGGCCGGTTCATACACTAGTTCATATTCGACGATGGCTTGGTCATCATAACTGGTGAAATAGACCGTCATAATTTCTGGATTGGCATCATCACCTTTAATGTACTCCATGTAATCTGTCGCCTCTTCAGAATTACTCCAACCAGCGGCCGTTAACGCAGTATTAAAATAAGCGCGCACCGCTTCCATGTCATCAGTTGTTTGGTAGGTCACGTCGGTTTCGTAATCATTGCTGGAATAGTAGCTGCGCACCGAGGCTGGGTAGCGCTCTACCATGGTCAGATCTTTACCATAGACATCAGCCGTCACCACATCCACTACGTCTTCATCAAAGTAAAGATCGCTGCTGTCAATATCATCTGTAGTATCATCGGCTGGTTCTACCACGGTTGTATTGAGACAACCACCGCCAACTGCCAATAGGGCTAAAATGCCGAGAGCCAAGTAACGTTTCATGTACATAAATATTAATAATCTAGAATGGTAGTAGTATATCAAGCACTCGGTCGCTAGGCAACCTTATTCACTGGGTAAGGTAATGGTGCCTGAGGTGGGCACAATAGAGATCCAAATTTGTCCGCGATTAAGGGCCAAACGGTTACCGTCAGCATCACGGAAAATAGTCCGGCTAGAACGATCGACTTTCCCCCAAGTGCCTTCTGTGACCAGGCCATCTTGTGCCAGATAGAGTTTACCACTACCGGTTAGATCGTAGTTTACCCGACCTTCGTCCCCGGCTAAAATCGCCGCTGGTACGATTTGGACAATCACTGTTTTGGGCGACAACACCTCACCATCAACAGCATCGGTTTGGGTTTCGCCACCGTTGGCTCGGTCGTAACTATTCGTTTTTGGATTGTAGGTGTAGTCTACGGCGTACAATGGTCCCGACCCAAAATCAATCTGTAACGGTTCTACTGTCGGGTCGTTGACGGGTGTATCTTCTTTAAACAGCCACGGTTCATAGGTTGGCTCAGCCTCAGTTAAGCCTTTCGCTTCGCGGGCCTTCGTGAGCAGTTCACCACTGGTAAATAAGTTGTGCGGAGCCACCAAGGTTCCATCACGAAAAAAGAAGCGCGCGTCCACTCCCAAGCCAGACAAATCTTTAACCGCTAAGCCATCAACCGCTTCTAAGGCTTCTGGACTACCACCAGCATGGCCAAACAGGGCATCGTATTCGGAGCTGAATTCAAGATAGGTTGGCCGAGCACTACGGATTGGACCAATTTTATTTGGCAGCTCACCAGCAAACAGTGCCAGAAAGCGTGTAATGCCACCTTCGACAGGTAGTTCATAGATGACTTGGGCAGAGCCTAAACCAGACTGTGGTCGCACTCCACCAAAGGCGGCATTTTCAATCATCAAGGCAATCGGCCAGGTATTTTCTGTACCAGCACTCACTAAGACGCCATCACTATGACGTGACACCAATACGTCAGTGGTCGCTGCAACCGCCTCGGCAGCTATAATTGTATTGGCACGTTCAATGGTTTGGGCCGATGTGCCAATGGCCGCTGGTTGAGTGAGGCTCCACCATACCCCCAGCCAGACCGTAACTGCTCCGCACACTAATCCGCCGGCGCTGATCCCTAGTTTTGCATTGAGCGATAATGACATAGCTTGATTAATAAGTTACGGATGTATCGGTGGGGACGATTTCGATCCAGGTTGGTCCAGTGTTAAACTGCCACTCACTGCCAGTGGCATCCGTAAATACAGTGCGTTGACCACGTTCGGGTTTACTCCACTTCCCCACTTTGACTTCCCCATCTTGAAACAGCAAGGCATCACCTTCACCGCGTGTCACCATATCCAGCCGTCCAGTGGCAGCTTCTAAGACTGTGGTTTCCACTCGCTGCACAACAATATTGCGGGCTGATAATTGAGTGTTGGTATTCGCATCAAAGTGAGCCTGACCACCATTCCAACGTAAGTAGCTGTTTGTGGTCGGATCATAACGCCACTCGACGGCATAATCAGCAGTTGAATAGGATAGCTGAATTGATGCGACCACGTTTGGCCAATCCCCTGACGGTGGATCAGTCTTAAACACATACGGTTGATAACTGCCGGGTTGGGTATCTAAGGCCAGATCACGCAGAGCATAATTCAGTAGTTCAGAACTGGAAAACAAATTATGGGGAGCACTAATCGCAGCATCACGATAATAGTAGGCTGCATTATAAAACTGATTGAGATCGGTTATATAATCAGAACTATCCGTCACACCGAGGGCTTGCGGACTACCACCCACATAGGCATAGATACCACCATATTCCTCTGCCCAGTCGACAAAATAATGTCGAGCACTACGCACCGGGCCAACTTTGGCGATGGCATCTGCCGTCGTGTACACCGCCATAAAGCGAGTAATACCACCTTCAGCTAAGGCTTCATAGACAACACCGGCAGCACTTAACCCAAATTGCGGGCGAATATCCACTAAGTTTTCAATCATCACTGCAATTGGAAAACGGTTACTGGCTTGGCTCGCCACCGTCACACCATCCAATACCCGTGGTAGTTCGGCACTGACATCGGCACTGATTTGTATCGTGGTTGGTTGATCAGCAATCGTAGTTACGGGCGTCCCAGTCCAGGGCAATTTTCCATAATAGCTGAGTCCGGCATATAATCCAGCCAACACCACGCTGAGGAGCAGAACACAAAGTAGCAGTATTCTGACTGGTCGATTTTTACGTAAAGACCACCAGCGGTCTTTGATTTTTTCTGACCAACTGCTCTCCATACGCCTATTTTGAGGCCTTGTCTTTACTATCCTTAGTTTCTTTATTATCTTTAACACCTTCAGCCGCTGCCTCTTCAGTCGTTGGTTTCACAACTCCCTCTACCTTCGAAACATCTTCAGTGACCGTTTGGTTTAAGGCAGCTAATTCTTCATCGGTGCGAGGTGCTGCGACGGCTGCGAGAATGTCATCGGCACCATCCGTAATGATTACCCCATCAGGCAAGGCCAAATCTTTCACTTTGATATTATCCGTGAAGGTGGCTAAATTACTAATATCAATCGTTAGTTCTTTCACTAATTTACTGGGCAAACACTTAATGGTGACATGATCTTTATTTCTAATAAACGTACCACCCAGGGCTTTTACTGCTGGTGCTTCACCAGTGAAGACCAACATGGCTTGTGAAGTAATTTCCTCATCCATTTTTACAGCATAGAAATCAACGTGCTCAATGGCGTCGGTCAAGTTATTAAGCGATAATTCATGAATGACAACTGGCACCATGTTGCCACCATCAATCGACAAATTGATTAAGCTGCCGCGTCCGGCATCCGCGTAGACTTTACTTAAGGCATCGAGGTCAAGCTGAAGACTACGGTTTTTGACACCGTGGCCATAGACAACGCCTGGGATAATACTTTGGTTACGTAAACCGGCAACGCCTTTACCGGTGACTGTCCGGGTTTGCGCCTGCAACGAGAAGGTCTGGTCGGGCATAAGGAAGGAAAGAATTAACGATTAATTGCTAAGAGATCTCCACTAGCGGAAGGCTGCTGTAGCCAAGCATGGAGGCTGAACAGGTCATCTTCAGTCAACTCAGTAGCCTGTTGGAATTTGACCGCATCGGCTGGGGTTAAATCCGTGATCAGACCGATGGAGCTGATAAGTGGCCCGGTGCTAAATAGTAGTGCAACTACGGAACCTTGGCAAGTCCGGCAACGCACATGGACTAATTCCGCATTATTGCTCTCATTGATCACTACACTATCTAATTGACTGGCGAGAGCCCGACAATGGGGACAAAGTGACAGCAATTTACCAAGCGCCTCTTGTTTTAAGGCCGGATTTAGTCCAGAAGGGTGCATACGCCTAGACTGTACAATAAAACCATGCCAGCGTCAACTCTTCCGTACTGATTGGGAAGTAGCATTGAGGACGATTCCTAGTCCAAGCATCATCGCGAGCAGCGAACTGCCGCCAGCACTAATAAATGGCAATGGTATCCCCGTGACTGGCATGATGCCTAAGTTCATTCCAATATTAATGAGCACTTGTCCAAAGAGCAGGCTGCAGTACCCTACGACCAAGTAGCGCGCACTATCGTCAGTTAAATGCCGACTACTACGCCACAACCGCCAAATAATAAAAGCAAACAGTACAATCACCACGCCGGCCCCAATAAAACCCAACTCTTCGGCAATCACTGCAAAAATAAAATCCGTTTCGCGTTCGGGTAAAAATTGCAGTTGGCTTTGTGGCCCCAGACCCAAACCGCGTCCAAACCATTGGCCCGAACCAACTGAAATTACGGATTGGGTAACATTGTAGCCAGAGCGTAACGGGTCACGCTGTGGGTCAATAAAGGTGAGTAGACGGTTTTTTTGGTAGTCGCCCAGGTAAAAGAACCAACTCAGCGCTCCCAATGTGACAGCAATGGTGCCGAGCAATAACAGCTGGCGTGGACGGATGGTGGTGATTAAACCCATCACCGTAGCCGTACCCACGAGTACAACCACGGAACCCAAATCTGGTTGTAACAGTATTAAGGCAACATAGCCTAGTAAGAGGCCACCATAACGTACAACGGTCTTCCATCGCTCCATTTCAAAACTGCGGTCAGCCAAAAAACGAGCGGCCGCTAAGATGAAGGCTAATTTGGCAAATTCGACTGGTTGTACACTCATGCCGGCAAATTGAAACCAGCCAGTTGTGCCGCGGATAGTAGTACCAAAGAACAACAGCAATACTAACATAACAAACCAACCAAGATAATTTAAGTAGGCATACTGCAGGAACTTGCGATAGTTAAATTGACTAGCAACGCATAAGACAACAATTCCGGCTAGAATAAAGCCAAGCTGTTTTTCAAAGCGACCGGCACCACCACCAACCAGTTGGTTGAGGCTGAACAGCATAACACCACTCACTAAGATCAGAATGCCGACTGCACCGAGCAGGCTCCAATCCAACGATCGCCACTGCACTTTCATTTTAGTCGTCTCCAGGTTTAATCAAATTGCCAGTATCCCAGGTGTCCGTTTCCACAATGAAACTGGCTTGAGCATTAAATTCGAACCGTCGTCGCCAGCTGAAGAGCAGATCATAAGCACTAAACGAATCCACATTGGTGAGCACATGCTGTTGTACTCCTAAAACAACACCAGCGGTATTCTTGACCACCGCGGTTACTTTTACCCGTCTAAAGCCATAGGCGCTGGCGTTAGTGACACTCCCACTGACTTGGGTCAGTACTTCACCGGGAGTGGTGATGGTAGTCGCTTCTTCATCAGGTGTGGCAAACTCATCAGTTGTGGTGGAATCACTGTCTGAGGTGGTAACAGTAGTGCCTTGGACTTCGGTGGTATTGATCAGCAAATCACTCATGACAAAGGTGGCCTCCGGTTGTGGTCCATGAATACGTTGCCAGGTGACTTCGTCAATGGTCAGATGAGCTGAACTGGTAGCCACGCCCGCTAGATCAGACACCACAATGTAGCTGTCGCTGGCTGGCATGATGATGCCATCTTGATAGCTGTAGGGCGTCCCATTCACGGTCATGGTGTAGCTAAAGCGTCCGACATAATACTGATTCGGGTTAGATACGATCGCGTAAGCATCCACCGTATCCGCTGTGTGGCTGATGGCATCCACCGTCGTCACGATCAAACTACTGGGTGCTCGGATTGAATCATACACAACACTGGTATCAGCAATCGTTTCAATCGCTCGATTGGTTGCCCCCCGTTTGAGCAAGAGCTGCACTACCATGATGATATTGATTAACCAGATTAGCGAGACAGCGGCGATGCCTAAACCATAACAGAATGTGCGGACTTCTGCGCGATGTGTGTTATACCAATAGGCTAAGGATAAATCTTTGCCTTGAAAGTCACCCATAGAAGCTAGTCTAAAGCTGTGCTATACTAAAGTCAACCTTTCAAAAGTAATCATTAAACAAAAACTATGTTCACTACCTCACAAGACGTCCTGTATTTAACGGTTTCGGCCTGTATTGCCTTTTTCACGGTGTTTTTAGTCTGGATTATGTACTATGTTGGTCAGATTTCTAGGCAGAGTAATGAGATGATTACAGATTTCCGTCAAAAAATGGAAGAATTGGACGATACGATGGATGAAATCAAAGGCAAGGTCACGGCCTCAGTCGATACCTTGGCTTCTGTTAGTACTCAAATTGGGACAGTCTTGGAACTGATCAAGAGTTTTGCTGGTAAATCGAGGAAAGGAAAAAGCTAAAGGCTCTTGTTTTATTGTGTAGCGTACTCTTGCATCGCCTCCAAGATCGGCGAACTAGGTTCAAGGTGCTGCCAGAACAAAACTTGATCACGATTGATCACTAAATAATCATTCGGCTGGTGAAAATCATCTGCCAGTTTAATCAGTTTCAGATTAGATTCTGTATCAGCTGTGTCAGTAGTATCCGTGAGGTCGGTCGTCTCGCCTGTCGTGTCCCCTGCTTGGAGGTAGTAGACATGAAATAGTACGACCGTATGTGGTCCAAATTTTTCCATAACACCAAAATAGGTTTGTCCGTTGGCGAGCGTGACCGCTGTAATGCTATCACTGGAAAAGATTCGGTTATAGTGCAGACTATAGAGGAAGAACTGGGTAAACACCAACACCAGTGAGATACCAGCAGAAATATAGGCCACATGAGCCATCCGTTGGGGCCAATCAGTTTTTGTGGTCAGTCGTTTTATTGCCATTAGCCATACTATACCACACTTGTTATAATGCGACCACTCCATATGGCTTTTACACACCTGCATGTCCACAGTCACTATTCGTTACTGGATGGCTTACCTAAAATTGACCAACTCGTACAACACGCAAAAACATTGGGGTTTAAAGCCTTAGCCTTAACTGACCATGGCGTACTATACGGTGCGATTGAATTTTACGAGGCTTGTCGGGCGGCCGGCATTAAACCCATCATCGGTGTAGAAATCTATGTGGCTCAACGCAGTTTGCATGATAAGCAACCCCGATTGGATGACAAACCGTATCATTTAATTTTATTAGCGGAAACGACTACTGGTTATTACAATTTGATTAAACTCGTTAGTCAGGCCCACTTGGATGGCTACTATTACAAGCCGC
>JACQPW010000028.1 GCA_016207285.1 Candidatus Kerfeldbacteria bacterium
ATCTTCCCCTTCCTAAAGAAGGAAGGGGTACCCGGAGGGCGGGGTAGGTGTGTGACTGTGGTCGGGGATGTGCGCGCTTGGCGAACAACCCCCGACGCACGGTCCTCCACTCCCTTCTCACTTCCGCCGCGGCAGCAGCCTGACGACATACCATTGCCAACGCTGTTTCAATGTACCCAAACCGGGCAAAGTGAACGCCAGAAACAGATAGCCGACGGCTACCACACACACCATCTGCACCAAGCCGGTCAAAGACCAAACCACGAACGTGAAGAAAGAATCCATTATGCCTCTGAATGGATTCCTAATATAACATGTGCAGTGTACTCCGTCACTACCTTTTGTACGTGCTGACAATCGCGGCATTGCCGGCGACCATCACTCCTTTTTGGTGTAGCTCGGTTGGAGTAATATTCAAAATCGATTGCTGTCCATCGGTGGTCGCGCCGCCGGCTTGCTCCACAATCATGGCGAGTGGCTTTAATTCATAGTTGAGGCGTAACTTGGCAGTGTGTTTAGTGGCATCGTCATAGGGGCGAAAGTAAATACCGCCCTTTAAAACGTTACGGTGAATATCGGCCACCAAAGAACCAATGTGCCGCGAGGTCGCTTTGGGATTGGAACGTTTAAAGTTTTCTAAAAATGTTTTGTCTTGCTCTGCCCAAGTATACATGTACGCTTCGTTAGCGGAATACACATCACAGTGCTCTGGGATCATCATTTGGGGATGCGACAGTAACCACTCTCCGACACTGGGGTCCAAGGTAAACCCATCCACGCCATGACCAGTGGTGTAGACAAACATGGTGCTAGAACCATATAAGATGTAACCAGCCGCTACTTGCGTAGAACCAGGTTGCAAGAAGTCTTGTAGGGTGGCTGGCGTGCCCAAAGCGGTGACGCGCTGATGGATCGAAAAAATACTCCCAACGGAAACATTAAAATCCATGTTGGAGGAACCATCCAAAGGGTCAAACGCGATGACATATTTGGCGTGTTCACCATTCGGAACTAACACAATATCAGTTTCTTCTTCCGAGGCGAGCGCGGCAAAATGCCCAGTTTTGGATAAGTAATTAACGAACAAGTCATTCGCCAGTACGTCGAGCTTCTTGACGCTGTCCCCGGAGCTGTTTTCGGTACCGGCTTCCCCTAAAATGCCCGCTAAGCCCGCCTTGTTCACTTCGCGGGAAATGACTTTACCGATGACTCCAATATCGAGCAAAATTTGGGAAAATTCACCACTGCCACGCACGGCGCGTTCTTGATCCAGGATATATTGCGATAAGGTTGGGTGTTGTAACATGGCCTGAAGTATACTATACTCTGACCGCTATGTCGAAGACCTATTATGTCTGGCCACTGGGCTGTCAAACCAATAAATCCGATGGTGAACGCGTGGCTACGGTGCTGGAAAAATTAGGCTATGAACGGGTGGAAGATGAACATGACGCCAATGTGATTGCGGTGATTGCTTGTGCCATTCGGCAATCAGCTGTGGATCGGATTTACGGTAAGTTCCGTGCTTGGGAACAGCGCCAACAAGCCGGTGACCTGACCACCTTACTGACCGGTTGTGTCTTACCGCATGATAAACAAAAGTTGACTCCCAAGTTTGATCTGGTCTTTGATATCGAAGAGTTGCCGAAACTGCCGTTGTTACTAGCCCAAACCAATGTAGAGGAAACCGTCAATTTGCGTGACCAGATGGCCTATTTTGATATTCAACCAATCCACAATTCTAAGTTTCGCGCCTGGGTACCGATTGCCAAAGGCTGTGATAAGTTCTGTACCTACTGCGCTGTCCCCTACACCCGTGGCCGCGAACGGTCACGCCCTTCCGCCGATATTATCCAAGAAGTGAAAGAATTGATAGCTAAAGGCTATAAAGATATTCATCTGTTAGGCCAGAATGTAAATTCGTATGGGATGGATAAGCGGCGGGCTGATGGAACCAGTGAGGAGTTAACCTTCGCTCAATTATTAGAGACAGTAGCAACCCTACCTGGTGATTTCTGGGTACGGTTTCATGCGCCGCATCCCCGTGATTTTACCGCGGACGTGATCGAGGTGATCGCCAAATATCCAAAGCTGTGTAAACAGATTAATTTACCCGCTCAATCGGGCAGCTCAACCATTTTGCGCCGAATGAATCGGCCGTATACGCGGGAGCAATACTTGAAATTGACCGATGATATTAAAGCTGGCATTCCGAATGTGTCGTTATCTACCGATATCATTGTCGGTTTTTGTGGTGAAACCGAAGAGGAATTTGCCGACTCTAAATCGCTGATGGAGTATGTCGGTTACGACATGGCCTTCATTGCGCAGTATTCTGTTCGCCCTGGCACCGTGGCCGCCCGCCGCTTTGAGGATAATGTATCACATGAAGTTAAAAAAGAACGCTTTCGTGAGTTAACCGACGTGCTGGAACAAACCTTCATGGTGAACCAACAACCACGACTCGGTACAGTCGATACAATTCTAGTAGAAAAATACGCTAAAGACCACTGGCTGGGCCGTAACCAGCATCAAGTCACTGTCGAGTTCCCCGCCCCCGCTGATGCTAATTTAGTTGGAACCTTCCAGCAAGTTAAGCTAGAAGAAGTGGAGCCATTCCGATTCAAAGGGAATCTCAAATAAACCTGTATGAGTGGGTCAATCACCTGGAAAGAGGTCAGAGCGTTATTATGCAATGTCCAGCCTGATTATATTAAGGCATCTAAACTTGACATTGAAGAAATAAACTTAGCAACCCAGTACCTAGAAAAATATATACCTAATGGGCCAGGTAATTATATTCCTACCCGCACTGTTCATGGAGTTGTCGACAGACAGTCGTCGATCATAGCCGGGCTACAATATATTAAAACCCTGGCGTGTTTTCTTAGACGGCTAGAGAAATTTGGTCCAGGGTTTAATAAATTTAATAAGAGATTCAGGTCACACTACGGGTTTCAGAATCAGCTGCACGCGACTATATACCTGGATAAATTTATGGAAGTAATTAATATTGAAAAGGATGGTTCGCGGGATGCCGATG
>JACQPW010000029.1 GCA_016207285.1 Candidatus Kerfeldbacteria bacterium
ATATCGCGGCATCCAACGTTATGTGGAAAACTTACGCCGCATGTTTGTGGCCATGGCTCAAGACATTCGGGTGATTGTCATTAAATTTGCTGATCGCATGCATAACTTGGAAACCTTATCTGCTTTGCCACCAGAAAAGCAACGGCGCATTGCTTTAGAATCGTTAGAAATTTATGCCCCCATCGCCAATCGTTTAGGGATGGGTGATGTGCGTGGACAATTAGAAGATTTAGCTTTTCCGTATGTCTACCCAGAAGAATACCAGTGGCTGGTGAAAAAAATAGAGATGGAGCGCCAACAAAAAGAAAAGGTCGTGACGAAATTACAAAATGTGGTTGACCGCGCCTTAGATGAACACCATGTCCCCTACATCTCCGTACATGGTCGCGCCAAACATTTATACTCACTGTACAAAAAACTGCTGCGCCACAACCGCGACCTGACTAAAATTTACGACCTCGTGGCTCTACGCGTGGTTGTACCGGATGTATCGCGGTGTTATGAGACGCTGGGGATTATTCATAAAATCTGTCCCCCGTTGAAAGGTCGCATTAAGGATTATATTGCCCAGCCTAAGCCTAATGGCTACCGCTCACTGCACACAACCGTCTTTACCCCGACCGGTGAGATTGCAGAAATCCAAATTCGTACCCCAGACATGCACGAAGAAGCTGAATATGGTATTGCTGCCCACTGGCATTACAAAGAGATGGATCGCTTAAAAATTCCAAAAGAAAAACTAGGCTGGATCGATCAACTCGCTAAATTCCAGAAAGAAATTAAAGATGAAGAGCAGTACCTAGAATCACTCAAAATTGATCTATTCCAAACACGCATTTTTGTCTTTACCCCCCGTGGTGATGTGATTGATCTACCAGAAGATGCCACCCCGATTGATTTTGCCTACCATATCCATACGGATATTGGCCACAAATGCGCTGGCGCTAAAATTAACGAGCAGATGGTCGCCCTTGATACCAAATTAAAATCCGGTGACGTCATTGAGATTCTAGTGGACAAGAATCGCAAACTACCAAACCCAGATTGGATTGAGATGGTAAAAACGCACTCGGCTAAACGCCATATTTTGGCCAAGCTAAACCGCAAAAGCTAAGCCCGTATTTTTTTGACGATCTGAGCCAACTCTTCCGGTGAGTAATACTGGATGATCACTTGTTTTGGATTAATGGTCACCTTTGTGCCTAAGGCTAGAGCTAAATCTTCTTCCCAAGCAACCATTTCGGCACTACGTTTTACTTTGCCAGTATGCTGTTGTTTCGTCTTACCGCTGACGGCTTGCGATAACCGCTGCACCGATAAATGATCCGTTTGGATGAGATTAAAATAATTGTGTTGTTCCCGCTCACTGGATAGTCCTAATAATATCTTAGCATGACCTTCCGTCATTTTCCCATCGGCTAGAGCCTTCTGCATATCCCCCGGTAAATCTAACAAGCGTAAGGTGTTAGAAAAACTCGAGCGTGAAATAGCCAATTTCTTGGCCGCTTCATCATGGTTCAAACCAAACTCATTCAATAACTTGCGATAGGATTCCGCTTTTTCTACTGGGTTTAAATCTGACCGTTGGATATTTTCAATCAGAGCCAACTCAATTTTTTCCAGATCAGCCACATTGCGCACTAACACCGGCACGGTGGTTAACCCAGCAATGCGCGCTGCACGCAACCGCCGCTCACCAGCAATCAATTCATAGCCGTCCGATTCGGTTGGCGATACCAGCAATGGCTGTAAAATACCATGCTGTTTAATGGATTGAATCAGATTCTCCAGTTCTTGGTGCGAAAAATGTTTGCGTGGTTGATGTGGGTTGGGGACAATGTCACCGACGGCTACCATCCGTACCTGCGCTTGGGCGCCGTCCGCCAACGCCGAAGTTTCCACTTGATTCTTCAAGTGCATGGTAGCTGATTGCTTGGGTGGAATAAGGGAACCTAGACCGCGACCTAATGCCATATGCCGATTAGTATAGCATAATTTCTTCCGTCAGTTGGGCATACGCCTTACCGCCTTTAGATTTACGGTCATAGGCAGCAATCGGCTGTCCAAAAGAAGGCGCTTCAGCTAAGGTCACGTTACGCGGAATAACCGACTTAAACAAGCGACTGGCAAAATGTTTTTCCAATTCAGCCATCACTTCCTTGGATAACGAATTGCGTTTATCGTACATCGTTACCACTGCCCCAGCAATCTTCAAATTAGGCTGTAAGTTTTGCTGCACCAATTGAATCGTATTCAACAACTGTCCTAACCCTTCTAAAGCAAAGTACTCACATTGCACCGGCACAATCACTTCACTCGCTGCGACCAAGGCATTGATGGTTAATAAATCTAAGGAAGGCGGACAATCAATGATAATGAAATCATAATAGTACAGGACCGATTGGATGGCCTCATACAAACGAAATTCACGTCGTTCTAACGGTACCAGTTCCACCGTGGCTCCTGCTAACGCCATGGTGGCTGGTGCAATATGCAGACCTTCTACTGGGGACTGGAATAAAACCTCACGCAGCGCCATTTGACCAATTAAGACATCATAGACACCCCGTTCTAATTCTTTACCATTAATGCCAAGATTACTGGTGGCATTGGCTTGGGGATCCGCATCAATTAATAGTACCTTCTTATTGGCCAATGCCATAAAACTAGCCACACTGACTGCTGTGGTCGTTTTACCAACACCGCCCTTTTGATTTGCAAATGCAATCACCCTAGCCATAAAACATAGTATACATGATTTTACCCCTTTCCTAAAATAGCCTGCCTACGTAAAAGAGTAAGTTGACACCTAGTTCAAAACTGTTTATGATCAAGCGCGTAGTTTACAGCCAGGTTAGGCCGCGGTGGCGGAATTGGTAGACGCATACGACTCAAAATCGTACGGGTTCACACTCATGAGAGTTCGATTCTCTCCCGCGGCACAAACTGATACAGTGACACATTCATGAGGGTTCCCTGCCTGCCGGCAGGCAGGGAGTCCCTCCTCCGGCACAATCAAACATAAAGACGCCCCATCGGGGCGTCTTTATGTTTTTATTTTATCGAGCAACTTCGATGGTATCGGTTTCTGCTCCACAGGATGTCACTGTCACAATACCATTGGTATTGACAGCCAGTGTATACCCAGTGCCTTCACTGGAGCCATCTGGGTCGATTGGCAAGTCAGCAATGTAGCCAGCCGTAACTAATTCATCGAAATCTGTACATTGATCAGCCGAACAACTTGTACAAGCCGAACTCGTGCTGGCAATCATGTGCACTGTCCCATCAGCCGACACGCCAGCCGGATAGGTACCATCATTATCAACTGTCGAGTTTAAAAAGGCATCCATCACTGCATTGGCTGCGCTCCAGCGTTCAGAATCTTGCGCCTGATTAATGCGGGTAGCTGGGTCAATCGCCACAAACGCCACTGCTCCTAAAATAGAGATCACTGTGATGACAATCAATAGTTCAATCAGGGTAAACCCACGCCGTAAGGTCTTCTTCATAACACGATACTATTAATAAAGTTAACTGTTGGCCAATCACGGTAAGGTTTGAGCTCTCCTAACACTAGACCAACTGCATTGAGCATCAAGGTTCCTTCCTCCTGATTTGACTTTGCTACCATACCATACTTCTGCTGCCAAGGCAACTTGTTTGGTAAGGCAACGGGCAACTTCCATTGGTCATGTAACCAATCTACTAAGCCTGGCAATAGCGCTGAACCACCAATCACCGTAACTGCTGTTGTTGGTAGTTGCGCTTCGAGCTGTAAATAACTAATCGCTTCATTAACCGCCTTAATAATAGGTTGCCAGGCCTCCTCCAGCGCAACGTTGGTCTTCGTCTCAAACCCAAAACGCTGCTTCAATCGTTCGGCTTCTAACGGTGTGGTTTTTAAAGCTTTTTGCACCTGTTCAGTAAAATATCGACCAGCCAGAGGAATATTAAAACTAAAGCGCAAACCGGATTTAGTAAACCAACTGGCAATAGTGGTGCGTGCTCCGACATCCAGCAACAACATCGCCCCTGTAGTAGGTAAGGCACCCAAGGCCGCCCTGGCTGAACTGAGTGATTCTAGTTCTAGCCGTTTTAATCTGCAGTGGAGCGCTGTCGCTAGCTCTTGATAACCCTTTAATACCGTTACGGGAATAGCCAAGAGCAAAACATCTTGTTGATCACCCTGCTGCCCGGAAAAAATAAAATCTAACGCGACTTCACTAGCTTCAAACGGCACATACTGTGAGCACTGCGACTGAATGGTCTGTTTAATTTCATGTTCTTTCGTGTTAGCCGGAAACCGCAGCCAGCGTGAATACACTTGTGCTTCTGGTATCGACAAGGTGATCTCACCGGCGGGCACAAGGTGTTGAATGGTTTTCGCTAACTCCACTGGATGATGGATCAGGCCATTGTCCACCAACCCTTCAGCCAAATCTAGACGCTTTTGCGCCGTAATGCGCGCCTGACCAAACCAACCGGTCGTTAACTCAACCACTTCTACAGAACTATCGGATAAATTTAATCCAATCATTGACATTGCTAATAGTGTAGCTTAATCCTCTACTTCCTGCCAGAGCAATACGCTATCCGTGCTGACGTCAACTGTCTGCTCTACCAAACGATGATAATTATTCTGCTCAGCATCAATGGCTACATCCACAGTGCTCCCTGTCGTATTGGTCACCACGACTGTACAGTTACCATCCAATACCGTCAGAGTGTGTGTACCCACATAACCCAAGCCATCATCTCGTAAATGCAATAACGTATCGTGTGCACAACTATCGGCTAAATACGTCAGGGTAGTACCTTGATCAAACCGCATGGTAGATAATAAACTGTCAGCGCTCATGACCGTCATGGTCAGCCCAACGGCCGTCACGGTGAGCATCACCATCACTACACTGATGAGGGCTGCATAACCACGCCGGTGTATCTTCATAAGCGTGTACTGACCGTTGTAGATAAACTGAACTCTGCCTGATACTCTGGCCGCGGATTGGCCGCATCATTTTCCACTGCCAATGTAATCCCAACCGCATTGACGTCACTACCAAAACTGGTACGATCCGTTAACGTAAACTCGGTAATGTTCACTGTCGTGGGTGTTAACGCCAGCGCTGCCGCTCCGTTGGTTGATACGGTCAACTGATCAGCAGTCACTTGATATTGACGAATCGTACCGTCTGCTAACGTGATGGTTAACACATTGCTGGCCAGGTCAGCGGCGTCAATCTCGGTAGCAGCGCGCACATCTTGAGTCATCCGCTCGATTGCAAACCGAGTAGTGGCGGTCACACTGTGCAGTGCTTCGGCTTTAATGCGATTTAAAATACTTTGCGTAGCAACACTCAACACCGCTGTGATGACCACACCAACGATAGCTAAATAAACAATGACTTCGAATAAAGAAAAACCGGTGCGTTGGGATAGATTAGTTTTCATAAGCCCAAATAGACAAATCATCTAAGCGTGGTGACCGAATAGTTGTTCCACTCATGGTCACCTCATATTGCACGTACAACGCACCAATGCTGTCATAAGGAAACAAATCGCCCTCGCCAGCATCATAATAGGTGGCACTCGTCCCATCTGGGCCAACGTAGGTGGCGGCAGCTACCACGGCTAGCGAGTCACCGGTGCGCACCTGAACCTGAATGTCACAATTTGTACATGCTACATCTTCTACCCAATCTAACACATTATAGTTACGCCAGGTTACCCCATCACCCAGTACAGGTGAAGTATAGGTAGCACTGGTATGATTATCTGGATTCGTGCTGCCAGCATAATCAAATAGACCATCAAACACAATTGCACCAAGCGCTTCATCCGTATGCGATCGTTCGGAATCCGCGTAATCATCTTCTTCTACATGCACACCAACTGTAGTGGTCGTGAGCGAACAGACACTGGGCCAACTGCCCTCGCTGCCATCCATACTGTTCTGGGCAATGAGCGGAATCGGTGTACTATAGGTACCGCCCGGAGTAAAGGTATAACAACCATTCAAGTGACCAAAAGGTAATTCAGTTTGCGCAAAAGTACGAAATGCTACGCTATCCACCGTACCACTGCCAACATTATTAAAGGCAATCCAACCAATATCTTCCGCCGCATGGGCATTACTGGTGGTCACTTCTGCTGCATTTAAACCTAGTTGAAAACCACTGGTACGTGGTGGATTGGTACGGTCAGCGGTACGACTAGCCCAACTTGTAATCCAACTACTATCGTTATTACTCATGACCTGGTGCAATACGATGGGTGCTCCCGTGTAGGCATGGTCAAAGGTGGTGGTCGTACCCGTCCAACCATTGGCATATGAATTGACGGTGGAAATGGTATCGACATGCGCCTCTATTTTTAAATCTCCAATTTGCCAAGTACCGGCCTCCACGACTAAGTAGTAGACATCGTCAGAAAAAGTCGTATTGACAATTGGAAAATTATCGGCTGGTGCGTCCAACTTAGCAGTGAATGTATTGGTTGAGACATCGTACACTCGAATCGAGGCCGGTGACCGCAAATCATTGGTAAAATAAGGTGTCGTCACAACCACCGGATCGGTATAGGTATTTTGTAACGTAACAATAACCGGGTCGTCTAAAAAAGTTTGATCGCGTAGTTCCATCGAACCACTCCCAGAAAAAGCCACATAGAAATAATCCTCAGTGGTATGAGACCGTTCTGTATCTAGGGTTTGATCTTCATCCACGTATACAGTCAGTTGCGTCGTAGTCACATTATCTAACATGGCCCAACAACCCTCTATCCCATCCATAGCTACTTGGGAAGCGACCACAATCGGAGCTGTGGTATACGTATTGGTAAAGGCTTCCGTCGTATGCGCGTCGGTGTAGCCCTGTACGACATCACCAGTTTTATCCGTCTCAAAAGTAAGGCTACCATCAGTGTCTGCCACATCAGCCGCAATCACGACATAGCCAATATCTTCAGCACTGTGGGTAGCAGTCACTTCAGCACCATTCATGGCGACTTGAAAACCGTCTGTACCCGGAGGATTGCCACCGGCGGTATCATCAGACGCAAACGAGGTGATCCAGGTTGCATCGTTTTCTGACATGACTTGATGCAGAACCACCGGCGCAACGCTGTAGGCATTACGATAAAACACATCGGTACCGTTATTCCAACTGCCACAGGTGCGACAATTGACGCGGGCAACATCTTCTACAACATTGGCTTCAATTTTGGTGCGACTATCACCCACGGTCCAGACACCAGCTTCGACCACCAAGTAATTGACGGTTTCACTATTGCTGGTAGCGGGTGCAAAGTTATCGGTGGGAATATCTAACCGTAACTCAAAACTATTACCACTGGCATTGCGTACCCGAGCCGACAATGGCGTATTGGGATTATTCCCGTCTTGGACGGTGGCAATCACCACTGGTTCCACATACGTATTGATGAGCGTAATCGTTGACCAACTAGTAGTGGCGGTAGCGCTGCCGGTTTCCAGCTGACCGGTTGTTGTATTGGTGATCACCCCTACTTCCATCGGTGGCTCATCATAGGCTGCTGTCGCTGCATTTAAATAATAGGTACCGCTGGTCGCAAAAGTCACATAGGCACCATATTCAACCACGTGACTACGTTCGGTATCGGTCGTTTGATCTTCATCATCATACAGCGTCACTCGTGTTGCAGTGACGGCATCGATCATGGCCCAACTACCATCCGTACTGCGCGCACTCAACTGACTAGCCAGCACGAGTGGCGCACTGGTGTAGGTTTGATCAAAATTCTCAACCCGATGTGCATCCGTATAACCACGCACCACATTACCGGTCAAGTCGGTCTCAAAGTTGACTCCTTCAAAACTATCAGTGACCTCACTGGCAAAGACAATGTAAGCGATATCTTCAGCACTATGCGTAGTAGTACTTTCGGCACCATTCAAAGCTACTTGAAACCCATCCGTGCCAGGATTCACAAATGCATTCGTATCATCAGACACAAACGAGGTGATCCAACTACTGTCATTATCCGTCACCACTTGATGCAACACCACCGGAGCAGCACTATAGGTTTGTTGATAAAAGACATCAGTACCATTATTCCAACCACCGCACGTGGAACAATTCACTCGTGAAATATCGGGCGCAATCCCAGCCTCAATTTTGGTAGCACCATCGCCTAACGTCCATACCCCCGCCTCCATCACCAGGTAATAGACGGTTTCACTATTGGTTGAACTAGGAGCAAAATTATCGGTTGGAAACTGTAAGCGGATGTCAAAAGTTGTGGTGGTCACATTACTGACCCGCACCGACACTGGAGAATTGGGATTGTTGCCATCTAAGACACTAGCCACAACGACGGCTTGCTCATATTCATTATCCAAAGTAATAGTTTGCCAACTATTGGTAGCAATCACAGAATCTACTTCTAACGTCGGCTGAATAATCTGCAGTTCACCATCATCCACACTGCTCACGCGCGCATTCGTTAAGGTACCGTCCGACCACTCAGCAATGGTGTCATCAATCGTAGCGACATCGTCCCAATCCGTCACATAGACACTATTGGTCACGTCCTGACTAGTACCGGTCAGGTTAGTCCATTCCAAAGTCACCGTGACTTTACGTGTGTGTGGATCAAATGTATCCGTATCATCATCGGACGGATTACCACTACTATCCCGATAGACATCACTGATCTCAATCGTCCGCGTAAAATCGCTAGCCCCACTGGGATGATCTGGATCCGCGGTTAACTCCCACGTATCGCCCGCTAACACCAAACCATAGGTACTGTCCGGACTATCCGCCAGTGCATTCCAAGCTGCTTGATCCAGCGCTTGCACGGCTTCCATCCCCTCTGCCAGATACGCTGCCGCCGTAGCATGATCCTTAGCCGTTTGGCTAGTGAGCAAACCGGCAGTCAGTAAATAAATTGCGCCCGCCGCAAATAAAACAAACACCGCAATACTGATGATGACCTCCACCAGCAAAATACCAGGCCTAGTACGGTGTAACCAAACCTTCTGCATTGATGTGAATTGTTTTACTGGCTGTTGGTAAGCTGACTGATGTCATTGTAATAGTAATTTCACTAGCGACCGCTCCCGTTAAACCAGCTAAGGCAATCTCGTTCGTGGGGCTGGCACTGATACTGACACTAGCTGGATAAGATACTGTTTGATTATAGGCATCACTAGCCGAATAGCTGGCACCATGAAATAAAGTATAGTGTTTACTGCTGTCGTCAATATAAATGCCCCAGCTGGCATCCTGTTCACGTTGCATCGCTTTGCTTTGCACATACCGTAGATCGGACAACAAGATACTGCTGGTGGAACGAAGACTTTGGCGTTGTTGCCAAGCCAAGTAGTACGGCGATGCTACTGCCGCCAATAGCGCCAACAGGGCGATGACCAACAGCATCTGAATGTAAGAATAACCACGCACCATAGTTATAATGAACCAATGGCGGCGGTAAATTGATAGATTGGTACGACCACTGCCAAACCGACAATCAATACCATCACCCCAATCACAATTAACAAAATTGGTTCAATCAGAATCCCCAGCTGTTTGGTACTAGTGTCTACCTGACCATCGTAGTAGTTACCTAAATAGAGCAGGAGCTCATCTAACTGGCCAGTCCGTTCCCCCACTGCAATCATGCGCACGACCAGGGGTGGAAACAAGTGCCGATACTGGCCAATGGCGGCCGTCAATGTGGCGCCCTGTTCAACTTCCCGCAACGCTGCCCGGATACTCTGTTGATAGGCCAAATTCGTACAGGAATGAATCACAGAATGTAACGCTTCACTAATCGGCACACCACTTTTTAGCAGTGACCCCAACGTACTGGTAAAACGGGTTAAATTGACTTGCTGAATGATGGGACCAACAATTGGTAACACTAACAACAACCGATGCCAAATCATTTCAAACACCGCAATCCGGCTTAATAAACGAATTGAGATTGTGACGATGGCCAAACCGATCAGCAGCCAAACCCAGTAGTGCTGCAACCATTGGGCTAACCAAATCAGTCCCTTCGTCATAGCCGGCAAGGGAACATCAATAGAGTTGAACAATTTAATAAAACGTGGAAACACCACTAAAGACAGAGTGGTACCAAGTACAAGCAGACCAGCAAACACGATAGCTGGATAAATCATGGCACCGCGCACCTTGCGCCGTAACTCTAGATCATCAGCTAAACGAATGGACAATTGATGCACATTACGCGCTAAGTTACCGGATTGCTCACCCGTGCGCACCACATCAATATAAATACTGGAAAACTGCCGGCGGTGTCTGGCCAACGCATCGGATAGCCCATTCCCCTGCTCAACATAGTGAATAGTATCGGCTAAGATCCGTTTCAACTTTCCTTTGGCTTGTTCTTCTGAAACAGCTAATGATTCTACCACCGTCAACCCAGCGGTTAACATCACGGCAAAGTTTTTCGTAAAAAATGCGATGTCTTTGCGAGATACCCAGAATGACAGTTCAATGTCCTTCATATTTATTCTGCTACCACCCGCAATACCTCATCCAAGGTGGTTACCCCTAACAATGCTTTATGCAAACCATCTTCGAACATCGTCGTCATCCCTTCCGCAATGGCCTGCTGTCTAATTTGCTCGGCATCCGCATGATCCATAATCAATTTACGAATAGCAGTGGACATTTCTAACACTTCAAAGGCACCCACTCGGCCTTGATAACCCGTGTTGTTACAGCTCACACAGCCACGGCCACGATAAAAACGTAACTGCGTGACAGTTTTCTTGAGATACCGTTTCAAGTCAATTTGTTTGGCTAAATCGGCTAGCTCTTTACCACTGGTAATTTCACTCATTACGCACTGGCTGCAAATTTTACGTACCAGCCGCTGGCCAACCGCAATATTCACGGTGGAGGCAGCCAAATAGGGCTCTACGGCCATATCTAATAACCGCGGTAACGTGGTGGCGGCATCATTGGTGTGCAGGGTCGATAACACTAAATGACCAGTCATGGCAGAATTAACCGCAATCCCAGCTGTCTCCTCATCACGAATTTCACCAATCATGACAATGTCTGGATCTTGGCGGACAATGGAACGCAGCCCCGTTGCAAAGGTCAAATTGGTTGCCGCATTGACCTGAATTTGGTTAATACCAGAGATAGCATATTCCACTGGATCTTCGATGGTGGAAATATTTACTTCCCGACGATTCAGTATTTTCAAAAATGCATACAGTGTGGTCGTTTTACCCGAACCAGTCGGCCCAGTGACCAAAATCATCCCTTGCGGACGCTTTAAGTATTTGCGCACCCGGGCAATGTCCGATTCTGCAAACCCCAAATCCTCCAGCGCATATTGCCGCGAACGACTAGACAACAACCGCAAGACTGCTTTCTCCCCCTCTGCCACTGGCAACACAGACACGCGAATATCTAAATCCTCATCTTCCAATTTTTGAGTAAGTTTGCCGTCTTGAGCAGACCGATGCTCATCCGTGCGTAGTTTGGCTAAAATCTTAATGCGGGTGATCAACGCATCGAGAACCACCTTTGGTAGTTTCACCATATCATGCAACACACCATCAATCCGAAACCGTACTACCACTGTGTCACTGGTTGGTTCAATATGCAAATCAGAAGCTTTTTGCATGTAGGCATATTGGATCATCGTATCCAACATCTCTACCACCGGCGCTGAACCTGGTTTAGTATGATCACCAATTTGCGCAGTGATGAGTTGAGCAAAATCAAATTGCAAACCCCGTTTATAATTGCCCAAGGCTTCCTTCACATCACGATCTGTGGCAAAAAACACTTGGGCTTGTTTGCCAGTTTTCTTTTCTACTAAGTGAACGGTAGCCACATCGGCTGGGTTCACCATGGCTAGCTGAATAACCTGGGTGGTTTGACCACACACAATCACCTTCATTGTTTTGGCCATCGTTTCTGGAATAATCCGTAACACCTCATCTGCAATATTCACTTTGCGTAAATTAATAAAATGATGGCCGGTGGATTCAGCCATGAGTTGCCCTAAATGTTCATCCGATAATAAATCACGCTCAACTAACACTTCAGCTAAAGGACGCTGATCTTTATTGGCAATAGCAACCGCTTCAGCCAAATCTGGCTCATTGACCACTTTGGTTTCACTGATGATGTCGCGTAATTTTGTGTCGCTAAGCATGTTCTTCCAAAATACCCATTATTTTCTCAACTACTTTTTGCAGGGAAAAATTACTTTTTACAATGTAATCACGGGCTCCCAGTTTTTTAGCTTGTTCGATATCTTGATCTTGCCCCAAGTTAGACAGCACTAACACTGGAATCTTTTTTAGTTTTGGATCGGCCTGTAAAACTTCTAATACTTCAAAGCCATTCATTTTGGGCAAAATCATATCCAATAACACGATATTGGGATTATGATTTTTGATCATCGCCAAAGCTTCTTCACCATTACCGGCTACATCAATATGACCAAAGCCTTCATCTTCTAACCGTTCGGCCAAAACTTTAGATAAAAAGGATTCATCTTCCACGACGATAATAGATTGTTTGGATAGGTCAATTGCCATAAATAGGTATATTAAAATAAATCGTTGTGCCTACGTTTTCTTTAGACGTGAACCAAATATCACCACCGTGCAAACGGATAATCTCACGGGCAATGTAGAGCCCCAAGCCAGACCCTTCGGTTTGTGATTCGATAGCATTGTCAGCTCGGTAAAATTTTTCAAACAGATGCGCTTGACCTTTTTCTGGAATACCAATCCCTTGGTCTTGCACAGAACATTCAATCATCTTACCTTTAACGACTGCATTCACATTGACTTCACGGTGACCGGCTGGACTATACTTAATGGCATTGGTGGTTAAATTCAAGATCACCTCACGCACTTTATCTAAATCAGCCGAGGCCTGCGGTAAATCAGCTGGGATATGATTGTTGATATCCACATTATGGGCACGAGCAAAGTGGATTAATTCTCCCTTGACTTCTTCTACCATCTTGCCTAGATTAAAACTAGTCAGATGAAGTTGGAATTTACCAGAATCCAGTCGCGATGCATTCAGTAAATCATTGATCAATGAGATCATACGTTCATTACTTTGATACGCCTGATGCATTTTATCCACCTGCCACTCGTTGAGGGTGTTACCACGCCGATTATCAATCAGTGTCTCCATGTACCACTTGACGGCTGAGGCTGGTGTCCGCAGCTGATGCGAAACAATGGAGACAAATTCAGACCGCAACTCCATCAACTCTTGCTCACGCCGGGCATCTTTAATTAAAACCATGACCGGCTCGGTATCATCCTCTTCAATCGCAATCACCTGATAGGCAATCGGGATGACATTACCGTTTGGTAACTTAGCTTTTTGGTCATTACACCAGTCAGCGGTTGGGATGGTCGACCAGGCCGTAGACATGGTTTTACTATTGGGTTGCAACAGCAGCAAAACCTGATCGATTGGCTTACCAACGATCTCAGCTAACTGGGCGGAAACTAACTGCTGAAAGGCTGGATTACAATCGGTGATCGTTTTCTGCTGATCAAGCACCACGACGGCAGAGGGGATATGTGTAAACAGGGTTTTGCATAGCGTACTTCCATTCAACATGGGGCTCAGTATAACACAAAACCAAGAAAAAACGAAACCCCGTTTTTTATTGCAAAGCGGCGAAACGCTCAGCCACGACCTGCCAGTCGACCACTTTCAAAAAATTCTCTATATATTTAGGTTTGTCGGTACCATAATCGATGGCAAAGGCATGCTCCCAACAATCTAAGGCCATGACGACATTATTCTGAATTGGAAAACCAACATGATGCTCGTACATGATGTAGGTATGTAATAAGCCATCGACCTGATTTTTAGTTAAGACCACCCAACCTGGGGTAGAAGCCGCTGAACCTTTAATGTCCGCTACAAACTTGTCCCAGGTACCCCACGATCGTTCGATAGCAGAGCGAAAATCAGAGATCACATCCCCTGGTTTTGGTGCCATGTTCTCAAAATACGCTTGGTGCAGGTAAGAACCATTAAAGGCCACAGTTTCACGCCGTTTGAGTTCTGAAAACGCGCCAAACGAATAGTTACTGTCCGTCGGCTCAACCGTTTTGAGCTTATCTTGAATCTCATTCAGTTTTTTAACGTAGCCAGCATACAATCCCAGATG
>JACQPW010000025.1 GCA_016207285.1 Candidatus Kerfeldbacteria bacterium
CCAATGACCACGCCAAGACTATTTTTACCAAAGTCTGCTTGTTGTTCCAAAATCAAACGGACACCACCAGCCAAAAACTTTTCGTCCACAAAAAAATTCAAAAACCCTGGCGCCACTACTTCTACGCGCTCAATCCCCTCCCGGTCAATGCGTTCGGCAATATCGTGACCAATATCCAGCGGACTGCGTTTCAGCGTCTTGGCTAGTTTCATGGCAATGTTGCTGGCGTAATCACCGTGTTCAGGATGATCCGTGTAGGTTACCTCGATATCGGCACCAGTGACGCCCAGCTGTTCCAACACGACCTGAATTTTGTCTTGAATGACGCTTTTCATAATGAAGGCTATTATAATGACTTTTTGCCTTTTATGCTACTATACCCCCATGCCTACCCTTGCTATCAGTAAACATTTACGGTCCGATTATAATGTTCTCGAAGATTTTGAGGCTGGTTTGGTGTTGACCGGCGCCGAGGCTAAAGCGTGCAAGTTGGGGCACGTCAAGCTGCAAGGTTCCTACGTTTCTTTTGAAAACGGTAAATTATGGCTGAAAAAAGCCCACATTAGCCCGTACCAACTGGCTAATCAGTCTGGGTATGACCCCATCCGCTCGCGCCAAGTTTTGCTGCACCAGAAGCAACTGACCTATCTCATTGGCAAACTACAGGAGCCCGGCTTGACATTACTGCCGGAAAATATGTATACTACGAGGCGTCTTGTTAAACTAAAGCTAGTGTTAGCAAGGGGTAAAAAGAAGTTCGATAAACGTGCCGACATTAAAAAACGGGACGTCAATCGCCAAATTGCCCGCGCTCTTCGACAAAAGATATAGGCTTTCACTCTTTCTTCCTCCTATTTTTAGGTAGGCGGGACGAGGGCGGGGATGCCTATATTCGATACTTTGAACCAATGCATAACTGGCTAGTGATGCCGGGTGTCGTCACAAACACACCCAACCGTACCAAGTGCAAACTTCGTACAAACGGTAAAAGCTAAGGTTGCCGCGTTCACAAACGCGTTCACACCAGCTTTTGCTCCTGTTGTTGCCTAAAACCAACAACCATCCACCAACTTGATACCTAATAGAGTTGATCTGGGTGCCATATCATTAGGCTATAGCCGCCAGTGCTGATCATAGCGGCCGTACCTACTGATCAGATCGAAATGCAGATCAGTGAATAGTGCTTGTCTGTGTTTCTAAATTACCCACTATTCTATGCTAGTAGAAGGTGTGCAGCGGACGAAGTAGACGCGGGTGTAACCCCCGCCATCTCCACCATAGCCTTTATTATTAAGTTACAAGTGTATTTCCAAAAAAGAATTCCGCGTCAATGACCAAATCCGTATTCCGCAGGTCCGCGTGATTGATGAAAAAGGTACCATGCTCGGTGTCATGCCCACGACCGAAGCTATCCGACTAGCCGTTGAACGCGGCTTCGACCTGGTAGAAGTATCACCGGTTGCCCAACCACCAGTGTGCAAGATTATCGATTATGGTCAATTGCGTTACGAAGCCAACAAAAAGGAACGCAAGCAACGCGGCAAACAAAAAAAGACCGAAGTCAAAGGAATTCGCCTATCCGCAACCATCGGCGACCATGATGTGCTCGTCCGGGTAAAGCAAGCCAGTAAATTCCTGGAAGAAGGTAACAAGGTACAAGTAGAACTATTGTTACGTGGTCGCCAAAAAGCCCATCCTGAAATTGGTCGCCAAGTGGTACAAGACTTCATGAACCAGTTGCTCGATGTTGCAACGATTGAAAGCCAAGTCTCACAGCAAGGCGGAAAAGTATCTGCTATTATGATGCCAAAAAAATAACTTAGTCTGACACAACAACCTATGCCCAAATTAAAAACCATTAAGAGTATCAGCAAACGCGTTAAAGTAGCCGGCGGCAAAAAACGCCGTCTGATCTTGCGCACTCCTGGACAAGATCATTTTAATGCCCGTGAAACCGGCAAAGCCAAGCGTAACAAGCGCAGTGACTTTGAAATTTCCAATGTCTACCAACGCACCATCCGTCGTGCGCTTAATCAACAGTAACTAGCTTACCTACCCAACCATATGCCACGTGTCAAACGAGGTGTCGCCCATGTCAAGCGCCGCCACAACCTGCTCAAGCGAGCTAAAGGCTTCAAATGGGGCCGCAAGAACCGCATTCGTTTAGCCAAGACCGCTGTCACCCGCGCTGGTGTCAATGCGTATCGAGGTCGCAAGCAAAAGAAACGTCTCAGTAAAGCCAATTGGGCCGTCAGTATCAATGCCGGTGTCCGTCCACTCGGTTTAAACTACAGCAAACTGCGCGCTCAACTGCGTGTTCAACAGATTGAACTAGATCGCAAAAGTTTAGCCGAGTTAGCCAAACGCTTTCCAGCGGTGTTTGAACAATTAGTGAAATCACTCTGAAAAAACTTTTCCAGTTCATCTACCCAGAAGAACTGATCGTAGCCATCACCTTTACGGTGGTGGCTATTGTTTTTGTCCTGTCTCCCCTGCCCTTGCGCTTTATCGACGACAGCTTGTGGTTCATTTTCTTTAAACGCATTGGGGTGAGTTGGTTTATTTTAGCGGTCATCCACATCTTATGGAAGATTATTCATACAACGAGACCAGCCATCGGAACGATCGTCCGAGACAGTTTTTTGTTTTCTAGCCGAGTGTGGTTAGTCTTCTACTTGACCCTAGTGATTCACCTGAACATTAAAATTAATGTTGGGGTGTGGAACTCAGCCAACTATGACGCAGCCTTACAGTACAGCGACCAATGGCTACGCTGGCTGATTGATGCTGTATTGTGGTGGCACCCACTGATTGATCAATACATTGACTCGGCTGCCTGGTACACGACCGTTTATGAATTCATGTTTTTACTCAGTTTCGCTGTCTTCAGTCTGAAGAGCCCAGCGCTGTTTCATAAAGTATTCTGTGCGACAGTGATCTCCTTATTACTCGGTACCTTTGGATATCTGCTCTTTCCCGCTATTGGCCCATTTGTGTATGAGCTGCCAGCCTCACCGTTACTACAACAAGCCATGCCGCTGATGTATTACCAATATGATCTCTATACCGCCAGCGCCGGGGCAAACTATACAGCCAGTTACTTAGTACAGGGGTTAGCAGCCATGCCCAGTCTGCACGTGGCGCAAGTAGCGGTGTTCACCTATTATATTTGGAAGCACCTTAAACCCTTGAGTGTACTGTATATTCCAATGACTACGTTTATTATTTTGGAAGCTCTCTACACCCATTATCATTATGCCGCTGATATCGCTGCTGGATTATTGGTGGCTGCTAGTGCTATTGTCATAACCCACTCTATCTATGCCCGCTACTCTAGAACAGTACTGTAACTTGGTGCGCACCGCCAACCAAACAGTCAATCTGGTATCGCGCCAGGATATCGATCAGCTGTATGCACATCATGTGGTGCCTAGCCGGTTATTCTTGGAATTGCAGCGTGTCCGACCAGGCGAGACAGTGCTAGATATTGGTAGTGGCGGTGGTTTCCCTGGTATGGTGATTGCTATTATGGAACCAACGATTCAAGTGACCCTAGTAGATAGTATCGGTAAGAAAACAAAATTCCTCAGACACTGTGTAGCTGAACTTGGACTCAACAATGTTACGGTGGTAACTGGTCGTGTGGAAACAGTATCTGGTCAATACGATCATGTGACCGCTCGGGCCGTGGCACCATTGGATACGTTGTGGAGCTGGGCCAGTCCACTCCTAAAACCAACCGGGACACTAGAAACTCTGAAAGGCGCCCAACATGCTGCCCACGAGGTGCAGACAGTACCAGTGACAGCTCAGTATACGATTATCCAAACTCATTTACCCGGTACAGTGATTGTGTCGGTAAGCCATAAGCTGCTAGAATAGCTCTATGAAAAAAATGACATTCTTGGTTTGTCTAGTGAGTGCCCTCCTATTTGGCCAGACAGCTCAGGCTGGCACCGCTTTGATTCACCCGATTACCGACGATAAAATTGGCACCACTACGGTGACGATTAAATTTGTGAATGTACGGGCAGCCAAAAAATTCAAGTTTGAATTGTATGATCGCCGGGCGGGCCGCACCCAATACCGCAAAGTATTTGGGTTTTTCCAAGCCAGGAAGAGTAAAAAAAGTAAGAACCTCACCATTCACTTATCCGGCTTAAAACCAGATCGCGATTACCGGATTCGCTACCGGGCCGTCTTCTTAGGTGATCGCACCGGTATTTGGTCTGATTACGCCACCTTCCGCACCAAGAATAAAGCTATTTACTTTTACTTGGATACGGAAGATAGCCTATTGGCAGATGACGTCCCCTACCTAGAGTTAGATGACACATCTACTACAGAAGCGACCACCACGGCTTATGCCATGGCGGAGCAAAGCGATGGCCGCTGGTTCGTGGAAATTGAAGGAATCGCCAAAGATGATGTGCTGCAATACCGATTTTCACGCAACAACTTAGGACCACGCAGCTATGAACAATTTGAACCGGATGATGTTGATCACTTACGCTCTCTAACCATCAGTGAAGTTCCAGAAACCAAAGAGCTCACCGTGACTGACTGGCGATTGTTGCCGCCAACTACCGACACCGACACCGTCAGTAGTGAGGCTTGGCCAGTAACGGCACGCGATCCATTTGTGTTGGGAACCGCCTTGACCACTAACTATCCGGATGACTTTATGGATTATAGCGCAGCTACGTTTGAGTCGATCGCCGCTTTAGGCTTGACGTATGTGGCTATTCCGTATGCTAATCGCGTCATTATTAATGGTGACCCGGTAGAAACTAATCACAGCGTGGATGGTTATCCCACCGAAACCCAAATAGCAACCATGCTGACGGAACTTCAAGCTGCTGGTTTAACACCCATCTTAATGATCGATCTGCCGATCAATGCCGAACAAGCCGATACCATTACCGAAGCGATGACCGATACCCATGGCAACAGTTACTTCAGCACCTATTTAACCCGCTGGCGTGAAGCGATGAATGATGGGCTCGATTTTGCCGTGGCAAATAATATCGATATCGTGGTCTTAGCTACACCGTTTGATGATTTCAACTTTCAAAATAACACCCAACAACAATACTTTAGCTACATTTTGGAAAACGATATTCTACCCAATGTCGGTAGCGATTATTCCGGTATCCTCACCACTAAAGAGTTATCTACGGACAGTGACTTTACTTGGTACCAATCCAATAAAATTGATTGGCTCGGTGATAGCTGGTATCCCACCATCGCTGATACGGACACTCCCACCATTACGGATATGTATACGGAGGCCTTGGACCAACTAGCCGCTACCTACCAACCGTTGGCTGACCAATATAACAAGCCAGTCTTTTTTGCCAACTTAGGTGTCTTTAGTATTGATGGCGCTGCCAGTTTAGGTGAAACGATCGCACCCACAGCCAATGCGCTGAATCCGGATCGGAGTAGCGACACCTATAGCGTGGATACTCAAGAACAAGCTGATGCTTATGAAGCGCTGTTTCGTGCCATCGCAGAAACAGAGGATGTGATTGGGGCAGTGGCGCCAGATTATAGCTTCATGACGCAATACGACAAACTATCCAACATCCGCGACAAGACGGCCAGTTTGGTTTGGCAACGCTGGTACAGTTTGTTTTTCCCCTGAACACAGCCGTTGGCTGGTTTGTAAACAACTTGGACACAACAGCATTAAAGCATTGCAATCCACATTGGCACAGTTGTAATAGGTATCGGTAGCCGTTGAGCAGTAATGGCACTGGCTAATAATTTGGTGATGCGCTGGATCATTCACCGGTACCGCCATGCGCTGGTCAAAGACAAAGCAGCTCCCCTGCCATAAGCCATTGGGGATTTCCTTACCGTAATTAATGATCCCACCGTGTAACTGATAGACTGCTCCCACTCCAGATTTTTTCAATACGGCACTAGCCTTTTCACAGCGAATCCCACCAGTGCAATATACTAACACTTTTTTATCTTTTAATTCTTGATGTTGCTGCAACCAAGCTGGCAACTCCCGAAAATTGGCAATATCCGGCGTTATGGCATGCTTAAATTTACCAATTCTTGACTCATACTCATTCCGTACATCCAGCACCACCGTATCTGGTTGTTGCGCTAGGGCATGCCAGTCTTGTGGAGACAAATGTTGCGCCGCATCGGCTGCTGTAATCTCGTTCACGCCTAGAGTGACTAACTCGCGGCGATATTTTATTTTTAATTTCACAAACGGATTCTCGTGGTAAGCATGTTCTTTAAATTCAATGTCCCTAAATTGCTCCAGCGA
>JACQPW010000026.1 GCA_016207285.1 Candidatus Kerfeldbacteria bacterium
CTATAGTACTTGTACTGTTCAGTTGTATTGGTTTGTTTTTGCATACCAAGGTTGCTCAAGCCGATGTAGCTACTCCAGGTTATCGGGATCCCGGTTACTGTCTTGAGATTGTTAACCTGGATGCGTATCCAGACTACACCTTTATTCTGGATGTGGAAGGGTATAGTTCTGATCGGTATCTGTTTGAGCCAGGTGAGTGTCAGCAGCTCGGTAGCTATAATCCACTCCCCATGCGCTTGCAGTTAATTGCTGTTCCAACTGAGCGCTTTAAAAAAGCCGGTTTGTTGTATGCTGGTGATAAAATGTTACGGGAGCGCGGTGCTCTCTTCAGTAATGTCGTTGACTATAGCGAGCCGGATAGCGTGGGAGTCTTATCCGTCATTATCAGCATTACAGACCAAGCTGCTATTACCATGACTGACGATCAATTGACGCTCACCAAAGATGAGGTGGTGTATCGTACGGTACTGGGTTATCCTGTCACCCTACCTTACGTCGATCAGTCCGAGCGCCCTGGATATAGTGGTACTGGTTTAGTGCTGGTGGTCGCTGGATTTATTTTATGCTTACCGATCTTGGCGTTGGTGCTGTTGGTCATTTTGTACCGCCGCCGTAAAAAACAGCGTCAATAAGACCGAGGATTGACAAGTCAAAACCAATCACCTATACTCCCCATAGATATGAATAACACGCAACAATACTTTAGCTGGTTCTGGTATACAATGCTCCGAAGGGTGCGCGTGTTCTCTGTTGTAAACGACTAAATTAAACAGAATTATAAGAACACTACCAGACCTTTCGGAGCATTTCCGGAAGGTCTGTTTAGTTAATACAAACATATTATGATCATCGTTATGCAAGAAAACGCACCAAAACAACACGCCCTAGCGGTGGTGCACCATGTCCAAGAGCTTGGTTTAAAGCCGGTCTTGTTAGAAGGAACCGAACGTAATGTAATTGCCGTCATTGGGGATGAACGCATTATGGACATGCATGTCATCAATTCGCTCGACGGCGTCGAAAAAGTCATGCCCGTGTTGGCGCCATTCAAATTAGCTTCTAAAGAACATGCCAAAACCAAAACTGCCATTACCGTTGCTCCGGGCGTGGTGGTTGGCGGTACCCAGATTGCGGTGATGGCTGGTAATTGCGCCGTAGAAAGTTTGGGTACTACTCTGGCCACAGCCAAAGCGGTGCAGGCAGCCGGTGCCATTATTCAACGTGGCGGAGCCTTTAAACCCCGCAGCTCCCCCTATTCCTTTCAAGGTTTGGGTGAAGAAGGCCTGTTGGTGCTGCGTGAAGCCAAGAAGCAAACGGGCATGCCGATTATTACAGAAATTCTTGACCCCAGACATGTTGAGTTAGTGGCGGAACATGCCGATATTCTACAAGTAGGTACGCGCAATATGCAAAACTTTGAATTGTTGCGTGAGTTGGGTAAAGTGAAGAAGCCAGTGCTACTGAAACGTGGCATGTCTGCGACGATCGAAGAATTCTTAATGTCCGCTGAATACATTCTAGCGAGTGGTAACGCTAACGTCATTTTGTGTGAGCGTGGTATTCGCACCTACGAAACCGCCACCCGCAATACCTTGGATATTTCCGCAATTCCTGTGTTGAAAAAAATGACTCATTTACCAGTGATTGTCGATCCATCGCATGCGGCTGGGAAACGTGATTATGTTGGCGCCTTGGCTAAAGCCGCGATCGCTGCCGGCGCTGATGGATTATTGTTGGATGTGCATCCAGAACCACCAAAATCATTAGTGGATCCTGATCAGGCCTTGAATTTTGAACAGTTCACAGTGTTGATGGTGGACATTAAAAAAATTGCCGAGGCTGTTGGCCGAACATTGTAAACATTCATTCTCGTATGTTTTACCGCAAGTTTGTCCAACCAATTGAATACCAACCAGCCCTGGAGGCCTTTCGCCAGTATAGTGCTGCAGTTCCTGGTATTCTGTTTGAGTCGGCAGACATCGCACCCGTCTATGGCCGTAAAAGTTTGTTTATAGTTGATCCAGTATTGTCGGTTGAAGGTCGGGACAAGATGATCACGTTAGCAACCTTAAGACCTGGTGGGGATATTATCCGACAGCAGTTGTCGGGTGAGGTGACGAGCTTACGGTCGATCTTTGAACAAATTCAGGTCGATGATCCATATTTTGGCTTGTATGGGATGTTTAGTTACGATTTTGTTCGGCAGTTTGAAGTGCTGCCAGATCAGCATCCACACCTGGATGTGCCGGATGTTCAACTCTATATTCCGGATCTGGTGTTTGTGTATGATCATTTAAAAGAAACCGCCGAGGTGCATTACTACCAACTGACTGAGCTGACTTTGGCAGAACGCCTGCAACAATTACCCAAACAGATACAATCACTCGACTTTAGTGTCGGCACGATGCAGCCGAATATCAACCAACCAGAGTATGAAACTCTAGTGCAACGGGCTCAAGATCATATGAAGATTGGGGATGTGTTTGAGCTGGTCTTATCACGGCAGTTTACGGCTCCATTTTCAGGTTCCACTTTGGGTTTATATCAACAGTATCGTGAGGTGAACCCATCACCCTATATGTTTTTTGTGAGAACACCACACCGCACCTTACTGGGGGCGTCGCCAGAAATGTTTGTACGTGTAGAGGCCGCTACCGTCATGACACGACCCATTTCTGGCACGGCCGTGCGCAGTGCTGATGCGGTGACTGATTATGAACACATGTTAGCTCTGCTTAATAGCAGCAAAGAAAAAAGTGAACTCGATATGTTGATTGATTTAGCCCGGAATGATTTGGCTAGAGTGTGCCAGCCCGGCATCCAAGTGTCCGATTATCGCTATGTAGAAAAATATTCCAAGGTGATGCACACGATTGCACAGGTGACTGGCCAGCTCGATACGGATAAATTCATCGCCTATGATGCTCTCACAGCTTGTTTGAATGCGGGAACGTTAACCGGTGCTCCAAAGATTAGAGCGATGGAACTGATTGAGGAACTAGAACCAACCCGCCGCGGCTTGTACGGTGGTTGCATGGGGTATCTCACGTTTAACAACGAACTGAATACCGGTATTACCATTCGCTCGGCCGTGATTGAAGATGGTATGGTGACTACGCAAGCGGGTGCTACGGTGTTATTGGATTCCACGCCCACCGCTGAATTTAAAGAGACCGAGCATAAAGCTGCCGCCTTGTTGGGAGTGTTAGCGAAAGAACGCCTATGAAAATGAAGATTAAAAAAAATGTCATCCTCATCGATAACTTCGATTCTTTCACCTATAACTTGGTGGATTACTTACGTCAGTTTGGTGCAACAGTCACAGTGTTCCGCAACACTACTCCAGTGGCTAAGGTCAAACAAACGAAACCTGATTTAGTTGTCTATTCACCGGGCCCTGGTAATCCCAGCCAATCTGGACACTTGTTGGAATATATTAAAGCGTTCACGGGTGTGTATCCGCAGTTTGGTGTTTGTTTGGGTCTGCAAGCTATGGTGGAAGCCTGTGGTGGTAGTTTAAAAGTGTTGGATAAACCAATGCATGGCAAACCTTCATTGATTAAGCATGATGGCGGAACTATTTTTACTGGTTTACCAAATCCATTAACGGTTGGGCGTTATCATTCGTTAGCGGCCGATCGGGTACCTGCCGAGTTTGTGGTGTCCGCCCGCAGCTTAGATGATGATCAAGTGATGGCCATTCGGCATCAGACCTTGCCGATGGAAGCAGTGCAGTTTCATCCGGAATCCATCTTGACTGCCAAAGATGGCTTAGGCTTACAGCTGATCCATAATGTCTTGGAGGTGTTATGAACAAGCTAAGCGCATTATTAGACGGTCAGCTGAGTTTTGATGAGGCTAAAGCCTACATCTTGGAATTGTCGCAGCAACCAGTGACTGTACAGTTGTTATTGGCATTGACCACCGAGTTGCGTAGTCGCATGGTTCGGATTGATTTGGGTAAACCAGTCTTAGATACCTGTGGCACTGGCGGCGACGGCAAGAAGACCTTTAATATTTCCACAGCCGTGGCGTTAAAATGTGCTGAGTTAGGAGTACCAGTGGCTAAGCATGGTAATGTGGCCGCTACATCAGTGTCTGGTAGTGCTGACGTCCTACAACATCTAGGTATTCCAATTGATCTCACCGGCCAAGCAGCAGTTGATTATTTCAAACACCATAACTTTATTTTTTTATTCGCTAAGCTGTATCACCCGGCAATGAAACACGTTGCTCCCATCCGCCAGGCTTTAGGCGTGCGTACCATTTTTAACATCTTAGGGCCATTGTGCAACCCAGCCGGGGCTGAATATCAGATGGTGGGCGTGGCTGACGAATCATTAGCCGAACCAATGGGCCACACCTTAATTGAATTGGGTTCCAAGCATGTGGTGATTGTCCATAGCGAGGACGGTTTGGATGAAGTCAGTATCGCCGCGCCAACACACGTGTACGATTTTAGACCCGGTGCAACCAAACAATTCACTATCAATCCCGAAACACGTTATCCGCTCTCTGCGATCCAAGCCAATTCTGTGGCCGAGAGTGCTCAACTAATTACTCATCCAACCCCAGCTGCCCAAGCCGCCATTGACCTCAATGTGCGGTTAGCTCTGTACGCTGCTGATCAAACCGAACACTATGAGTAAATTTGTAGAAGCCATTCTAGCAGCTCACGGCCAGGCCATTATTGCTGAATATAAACGGGCGTCACCAAGCCTGGGTGACATTAATTTAGCGGTGACCGTGGAAGAGGCTGTGCAGAAGTATCAACAGAATGGAGCAACTTGTTTGTCTATTCTGACAGAACCAATCAAATTTAAAGGCGACATTGACTTTATTCGCCGCGCTAAAGCAGTCTGCTCATTACCAATTTTACGGAAAGATTTTATTACCACTTCACAGCAAGTATGCGACACCAAAGCAGCTGGAGCGGATGCCATGCTACTGATTGTAGCGCAATTATCGAACCAACAGCTGATGGATTTGAACGCACTGGCTCTGGAACTAGGCTTAGATACCTTAGTGGAAGCTCATTCATTAGTGGAATTACAGCAAGCCATCGCGTGTCGGCCATCTCTGGTAGGTGTGAACAGTCGTAACTTAAACACTCTGAAGATTGATCTGACATTGTTCGATCAGCTGATTAAACATATTCCTGACCAGGTGATTGCGATTGCTGAATCGGGGATTACGAATGAGCAGCAACTGCAACATGTCCGTGAATTAGGCTTTGCTGGTGCTCTCATTGGGACCTATTTCATGAAACAGTTATGAAACTGAAAGTCTGTGGTATTACGAATGAAGCGGATGCATTGGCTGCTGCCCAAGCCGGTGTGAGCTACCTTGGTTATATTTTGAATTACACTGCTAGTCCTAGGTTTGTGTTACCAAACACAGTGCGTAGCATGATTCAAAGAACCAAACAATTATATCCAACGGTCCAACATGTTGCCGTACTCGTCAAACCAACTGACCAACTGGTTGCTGAAGTAGAGCAGTTAGATGTTGATCTATTGCAAATTTATGGAGCCATTCCTAGTAACGTCACGAAGCCGATTTGGCAAAGTGAAATTGGCGGTGTCTCTCAACCACAATCTCCATTGGTCACGATGCTGCATTGCGATGCTGGGTTTGGTAGCGGAAACACCTTATCACTTGACGTGTTAACACAATTGCGGCCAGAGCTGCCACTAGTGATTGCCGGAGGTATTACGGTAGATAATGTCCGAGAAATTATCCAATTGTGCCAACCAACCGTAGTGGATGTAAATAGTGGGGTAGAATCCGTCCCCGGTAAGAAAGATATTAATAAAATCTATGAACTACGAAAACTTATTCTTCAAAACTAGTACTGAACCTGACCCGCAAGGCCACTTTGGTGTCTTTGGTGGTCAATATGTGCCAGAGTTATTAATTCCGGCATTGCAGGAATTAACAGCAGCCTACGAGCAGGCCAAAGCGGATCCCAGTTTCAAAACTGAGCTAGTCGATTTATTGCAAAACTATGTGGGTCGACCATCACCATTATACTTTGCCGAGCAATTAACCAAGCAATTAGGTGGGGCGCAAATTTATCTCAAGAATGAGGGTTTGAACCACACCGGCGCTCATAAAATTAACCATTGTGTTGGGCAGGCGATCTTGGCCAAACGGATGGGCAAAACCAGATTGATTGCAGAGACGGGTGCGGGACAACATGGAGTGGCAACCGCTACCGTAGCAGCGAAGTTTGGTCTGAAGTGTACTGTGCACATGGGAAAAATCGATATGGAACGGCAAGCTCCGAATGTATTCTGGATGAAACTGTTAGGTGCCGAAGTCGTGCCGGTAACGAGCGGTAGCCAAACCTTAAAGGATGCTGTCACCAGTGCCCTGCAAGATTGGATGGGGGATCCACAGGATAGTTATTACCTGTTGGGCTCAGCCTTAGGGCCGCATC
>JACQPW010000021.1 GCA_016207285.1 Candidatus Kerfeldbacteria bacterium
ACTATGAGAGGAGGTGAGAGCAATGGCAAAGAAGAAAAAGAAAGTAGCTAAAAGAAAGCCTGCTAAGCGCACCACAAAACGTAAGGTGGCTAAGAAGTCTGCAAAAAGAAAGTCAAAGAAACGCAAGTAATAGCGTTTAAGAGATAACACTCGCCCTGTACATTCCGTACAGGGTTTGTGTTTTAGCTTAATCTACCCGCACAGTGCGTACTGTCCGCGACTGATCAACCGTAATGTCATTGACTTTAAATGTAATCACAACGCGTTGCACTCCGACTGGCCAAGTAAGACCCTGTCTGAGCGGTATAGCGAAGTCACGTTTTTCACCCACTGCCCAATCCTGGCCGATGGTGTAGACCGGTTCACCGTTCACCTCAATATTGGTACCAGCTGGGATGGTGATCTCACCCGTATTACGCACCACTAATTGTAGAGTTGGTTCCCAGCCAGACACAATGGCCACCGGTAGATCGGCACTGATCACCTTGGCTGTATACGGATTAGTGATCTCCAGTGTGGCACTGTGTTTACTGCCCGGGATAGCATGACCATGCTGATACAAACGCGTAGTGAGGGTATAGGTACCGATTCGCTCTGGCAAAATGGTTAGAGCGGCTGTCAGAACTGCACTGCTCGTTGCAATGACGTTACTATCCAAGTTGACGCGTTGTCTCTTCCCCGTTTCTGCAATACGCATCTGCATCACGACAGCAGATTGCTTCCAACGATGGTTGCCAATGTTAGAGTACTCCGTGGTGACTGTAGGTGTTTCAGTAAGATAATAGCTGTTTGCGAGATCGCTACCACTAAATAAAGCTTGGTAGTTTTTAGTTTTGTTACCGCGCAATGAAAGATATTGCTCGTTGGCAGCTATGCGGGTATCAGACAAGGCAGCATAGACAATAGAGCCAGGACAATAGGTATAATCGATATCACGATGCGTGAGCACATTGGGTAGCTCAGCCCCAAACCAGACACTCGAGCTTGCGGGATCAAAGCTAAATTGAGCAGACTTATTAGCCACTAACTCAACGAGTGACTGTTGCATCGGCTCAGTCACGGTGTGAACGGTATCACAGGCTCCAGCTTCGGCTTCATAGCACCCTAATAACGCCACCCCAATACTACCTTCATTATAGTTGGTATCGGTATACGAGTTGTAGGCGTGCGCTCCAATTGCGCCATCACCACCAGAGCGGCCTTCATACACGTTACCGGCCGGATCAATCAGATAATTATAACCAATATCGCCCCACCCTAAGACAACAGCGTGCCAGTAGTAGATACCACGCACAGTAGCAGCAGCATCCTCACCACCATCACCACCAGCCGTATGGTGAATGACAATTTTAGTAGGCGTTTGGTAGTCTGGCGCCCAGGTGCGGTAACTTTCATCGGCACCCCAATCACTGCGACTAATGACAGTGAGATCAGAACTAGCTAACGTGCGACCAAGGACTTGGCGCAGTGTACTGGTAATAGAACGGTAGGGGCGGACGGTAGAATCGAAATAGGTGAGGCGCACATTTTGGACGGCACCAGTGTCACCAGTAATTTTATAACGGACACGTTCTCCTGTCACAAACAATGGCACCGAAGTAAAAAATTCACCAGCATCTTTAGCGTCGTCACCCATCATGGCTAGATTGTTCCAATCACCATCATCCACTTGGAGTGCAAAGCTAACGTCGGCTGTCTCGCTCCCTGTCCATATCAGGCCAACTCCATTAAAGGTAAACTGAGCGGTAAATTCCGGTGAGACATATTCGGTTGCTGAACTGGCGCCATCGCTCGTTGTAGCGCTGATGCTAACATCTGTCGGAGTGTGCGTAATACTATTGGCTCGCGTACCGGTCTCATCAGCTGAAGCAGTATCCATGAATGCTAAAATCGACAGTCCCACGAACAAGATGGTAAAGGTGAACACGAGATGCAATTTTGATTTGAGGGCGTACATTGTTTTTGTTTTTTATTTTCGTTTCGGTTGCGCAGCACTTTGAGTGGGATACATTGTATCAGAAAAATGACCTTTTGTCCAGGCTGCCATGAGTACCTTTTTTATACACAGATACTACTGACAGCCTTGACCAGAGGGCTGTTTTTTGGTAATTTCGCCAGGCCTATGTTTCCGAATCCTCGGTTTCTAGGCTGTTCATCCTTGCAATGATGGCAGCTTCCAGCAAGTTGTCTCATTGGAGGTTCTAGTGTCAGTGTACATTCGTCATGAAGATGGGGTCGAAGTTCTCGATCTCAATGGTCAGTTGGCCGACGGCTCACTTGCGTCGGTGCGAAAGAAGTTCGCGCAGAGCATCCAGAGTGCGCTCATCCATCGTCTCATCGCGGAGGTCGAGGACACTTCACTCTACCTGGGCGACTGGCAGAAGGGTGAGATCCAGATCACCGGGATCGTGCGCATCACGACCAACCGGTACTGGACGGAGATCGACTACAGCGTCCTGTTCCCGCCCAAGCCCGGCAAGATCGAGCCGGCCAAGGGGACCTACCGGAACATCGTCTGGAACGCTGGTGAGACCCCTGGCTGTGGCGCGTTGCTGCAGTCGTCCAGCGGTGACCTGATTGTCGTGCGCAGCTTCCGGCACGCCATGCGGAGTTGGCGGCTCGAACTGCCCACTGGTGTGCGGCGCCCGGACGAGTCCGATGAAGCTTGCGCCATCCGTGAAGCTACGGAAGAGTGTGGGGTTGTCAGCTTCACGCGTGCCATCCGCCTCGGTATGGTGCAGCCGGATACGGGTGTGTTGCGTAGCAACATGCCTGTCTACCTGCTCACCGACGTGGTGGTGGATGGAGCGCGGGTACAGCGTGACATCAGTGAGTCGACGATGGGTCCGATCCAGTTGACCTGGGCCGACTATCGCCGCCGCGTGGTCAGTGATGAGATCAACGATGCTCGCCTCCTGGCGGCCATCGAGAAGGCACGGGCGCACGATCTGCTCGTGTCCTAAAGGAGGAGACTACAACCCGGACGACGCAGCAATGTGTCCCGGGTTCGTCTTTTTTATAGACTTGAATTTTTTGGTTCAGAACCCACGCATAGTAAGTATCGGGGGGTTATTTTTAGACTTGACAAGTAGGGTCTTTTTGATAATGTTCCTCCGCCCAAGGAGGGCCAAATGGACAACTACATGGAAGTATTGCAGCGTGCCCGCGACGCTGCCAAGATGCACACGATTGTCGGCCCGTTGGCTGAAGTAGACCAGTGGGGTCTGCTCTTCACCGATGGTCGCATCGTGTCGTTCAAGGAGCTGGCTTCGACTGGCTATGCGATCGACGCGGTAGTGCGTGTAGCCGGTGGCTTCTTCGAGATGCGTGGGGCGCAGATCAGCCCCAACGGTCGTGAAGCGGCGATCGGCTGGAATCAGCCGGTGACCATCACTGCGGGCGTGGCTCACATCGCCCTGGTAGTGGATCACACTGAAGCCAACCCTAGGTTCCTGATCGAGTTCCGGGAGGAACCCTTCGCCATCGATCTGCCCGGCAACGTGGTAGCCAGTGCGTCGGCAGCAGCCAGCGCCTCGAACCTGACGGGTGAGCACGGCTTCAAGGGAGCGCCCCAGTACATCGAGATCCTGGAAAGGCTCGAGCCGCATCATCACATGAGTACGTGTTCCGACATGGCGCGTGACTGCAAGACCGAGGTCGTGCACATCCTGCGCTGGGCCGCCAAGCCTGGGTTGACGCTGCCTGATCTCACGGGCAAGCACTACGCCTGGGTCACCATGGCGGAGCTGACGCACATCGTGCACAGCGGAATTGCCTCGCCACACCTCCTCAAGGCGACGGCAATCTACTGCCTGAGTTAGGCAGTTAAGGAGGAAAATGAACCCCGGTGATGCATTAAGTTGTTCCCGGGGTCGTTTTCTTTTTATATTAACCCCCTTCCCGCCTCTCACTACGTTCAAGTCACCCTTCCCCACTTGGGGCAGGGGTTATACTGATACGGTTCTATTTAAAACAAAATTCCTCTCCCACTTGGGAGAGGATGTCCTGAATCTGATGAAGGACAGGAGAGGGGTTATTCTTTCCTAGTATTGGGCAAGACATCATTCAACGCTAACAATACCCAAAACACCACCGCCAGATCATTTTTAAAATAGGATACATCCACCAGTCCATACACTAACATTGCCACCATTCCGGTCATCAACACTAAGTGATGTCGGTATTTTTTTCCTTGTAAGCCACGCCTAAAGAAGCGTGTCAGGACACACACTAGCCAGACCAAACCAGCTAAACCCAACTCAACCCAAAAATCGAGTAAGATATTATGTGGATACAGTAATGCTTCCACATGACGATCTAACTTGTACTCTGGATAGACAGTAGAAAAATTCGCCAAGCCAGCTCCAAAGATGGGACGGTCTCGCAATAAATTGAGCGTGCCTTCCCACAACGCCAGACGCACCTCACCAGAACTATCTTGTAATAAGATCACTGTTTTGACAGGCGGCAGTAACAGGGCGATAGCAAATACCAATACACCAATGCTCATCACCACAATGCGCTGGCGCGTAAACAGTAACGTAAACCCCAAAGCGGCAACTACTGCCACGACCGCACCGTCACTCTGTGACAAACCGATGGCTAATGTACCCACCAGAGCGACCACCAAGAAAAATAATTTTTGGCGTTGTTCGTGTATGAGCCAGGCCAAACTCATGGCTACGATCGGAGCCGCCAGTAAACCAACTGCATTGGGATATTCAAAAATACTAGTAACGCGCACATCAATGCCACCGACATTCCAGGGGGCGGGGATACCATAACCGGTTAGCCACTGTAGTGCCGCCACACCACCGATGAACAATACACACCAACCTAAGGCCTGCAGGATGTGCTGCAGTTGTGGTCGGATGGTCTGTAGCATCGCGCCTACCAAGATCGGAGCCAGCAGATAGCTTTTGTAGATGCCTAGAGCATCCAATTTAGCATCTGAAACGACAATTGCCACCAGACCGATTAACAAGAACGTGATCGCCATGATCCGATATGCTGGGCTCACCCGAATGCCACGATAGTAGATAACACAATGCACGAAACCACAGCCAATTAGAATATCGAGCAGATTCAACGGAATGCCAAAGATGCTAAATCGAATCAGATAGGTAGGCAGCAGAACCAAGATGGACAACAACCACCGTTCGGATCGATTCAGTTTATTGGTAGTCGCCATGTAAAATAATATTTTGGATACTCACCATCAGCCCAATCGTAAACCAGATATGCATAATATACAGCACCGAGAAGGTATTGTATTGCACCAGAATACCGGTCATGGCTGCAAGCAGTGCAATTAAGACGGCGCGCAGGAACGGATTGGTGGTTTTACGAATCGCTTTCCACGATCGCACATACAGCATTACCACCATCACCAGAATGCAGATTAATCCCAGGATACCAGTTTCGGCTAGTAGTTCAATATATTCATTGTTAACGATTTTATAGCCTTCACTGGGCGTGATTAAGGGATGATTCGCAGCGTACGGACCAAAGCTACCCGGACCAATCCCGATCCAGGGATGTTGTAACCAAATACGCTCGGCGATGGTATAGGTTTCGACACGCTCCTCATAGGAAGCACCACCAAAGATGTTCGTGACATGGGTAGTGTAGGTTTCCAGTTGTTCCGTCAGATTCAGAAATCGATAGGCGACACCTCCCGCAACGGCCAGACACAGCACAATGGGGATCAGGATACGTGGTCGCAGGAGCTGTTTGATGTACACGAGCGCCAGTATACCCAAGGTGGCAGCCAATGCAATGTAACCACCGCGTGATACGGTTAGAATAAAGTTCACTCCACCTAACAACACTAATAACAATAACCAGACTGGTTTAAAGCGACTGGTGCGGCTTAGCCACAGGCCCACGGTAATACTTAAAGGCAATAATAAATAATTGGCAAAGTAGAGTGGTTCCGGAGCGGTGGATTGAATGCGTGGAAATCCAAGAATATCTTTGGTATATTGCGGTCGTAAACCAGTTAGGCTAGTAGGTAAACCGACAATGTCACCCAGAAACTGATAAATACCAAACAAGCACACTACTGCCATGCTGATCAATAAAATAGTGACTAGCTTTTCGACTTGGTTAGTATGGCGAATAATGCTCGGCAAGATGACCGAGACACCAATCGTGAAGAGAATAAAGATCGTGACCAACACAGACCGTTCTAAATTGGGTGCATTCGTGACTGCTAAACTAGCCACCGCCACAAATCCGGCTAAGGGCATTAACAATGGATACGGCCGAAATTTGAATGATCCTAACCATAATCCGCGCACACACCACGTAGCAATAGTGAGGATAGCCACCACCTGGCTAATCCGAATAGTTACACCCATGAGATCAATTGAACCAATTCGTTCAAATGGCAGAAAGAAAGTGAGCAGATACATGCCCGCCACTGGATTAAAGGCGATGACAATTGTACAGGCTAATGCAATCAAGCCTGCAAACAGATACTGTGAACCAAACCAGGCACCGGCCATGCCGAGCAAAATAGCAGCACCAGCATACAGGCACCACCACGGCCAGTGTTTTTGAGCTTGTCGTTTAATTGGAGCTAAAAAGTGTGTCATAGTCTGTGACCATCCGATCAACTTGAAATAATTCTAACACACGTTGGCGACCAGCGCTGGCTTTATTGAGGGCAAGATCATAGTGTTCGTACACATCCAACAGTGCAGCTGCAATAGCAGTTGGTGTATGGGGTGGTACTGACCAACCAAACTGGTCAACAATTTCCGTTAGTCCACCGGTGGTAGTAGCGATGACTGGTTTGATTGTGGCAAGCGCTTCGGCTAGTACTATACCGAACGTTTCACGTCGGGTAGATGGTAATACCAACACATCACACTGTTTGAGGACGGCTGGGATATGAGTACTAAAACCGCTAAAAGTCACACACTCCGTAAGACCCAACTGTTGGGTGAGTTGTTCTAACGTTGGACGGAGGGTACCTTCACCAACAATGTTCAACTGAATGTGTGGTATGTGCTGCCGAACAATGTGCACCGCTTGCAGTAAATCATCAAGCCCTTTTTCACTTGCCAAGCGACCGACAAACAGTACTCGAAAATGCTGCGCGAGATCTTCTACCCGTGATGGTGAGGGTGTGAATTGACTGACATCTACCGCATTATAAATAACCTGGATTTGTTTAGCTGGCACACCCAGTTGTATCAACTGATCTTTCACGGCTGCCACGACGGTTACGACAGTAGCTAATCGTGACCACAAGATATAAGGAAGCCGCAGTGGACTGGCCAACAGCCAGCGTTCAATTTGCAGATGCTCCATCCAGATGACGCGCATACCCAACAGACGAGCGCACGGTGTCAGTAACACTTTTTCAGTCAGTGACAAACAAAATAGCGTATCAATCTGGTAACGCAGTTTATAACGTATCAACCACCAGAGCAGACTGATCAAGATGATGGGCCAAGTAAACAGGAAGAGTATGAGAGCGCTAAGAGTGACTGGCTCGGTACCCGCCCAGATTGCTTGATGTTGCCAGCCTCGTTTGGCAAACTCTGGTAGTAGTACTCGACAAGTGGAGAGTAAAAAAAATCTATGTTTCTGACCAAGTCGTTCAACTAAGGTCAACGTATGTTGCTCACCTCCACCATAGGTAGAGGAGTATGGAAACTTAAGCAGCAAAACGTTAGCCATGTTTCAAGACGGTTTTAAGTTCATCCCGTGTAATCCCTTTCACTGCCAATAAAGCAAAGGCATAGAGTAAGGCACCTAGTGCAATCACCAGTAACAGGGGCCAGTGTTGCATCCAATAGACGCCGAGCCCCATGACACCAGCCGCCAAGGTAATGCGTAACAGGCCCGCTAGTGACGGTAACACTTTAGTAGCGCGGTAAATGACAGCAATGGCAATCAACATCATAGCGGTTTCTGAGTAGACCGTTACCCAAGCGGCTCCAAAGTATGAGTAGTGTGGAATGAGCCACAGGTAACCGGTTAAAGCAGTGACGGCCACAAAAGCATAACCAGCAATAATAGTTCGTTGCTTATTGACTGCCACCACTACATACCCAGTCAGTGTGCCAATAAAGATGGCAGCCACCGCAAAGATGAGAATACGGAATAATTGACCAAGCACTGCTGGATTACTGGTGTACTCATCGCCGGCGATCATCAGCATTAATGGTTGAGCCAACAGCCAACCTCCAACAATCAGCGGCGCTGCCATCATCCACAGTAAGTTGATCGAGCGTTGATATAATTGAGCAAAGCCAGCCTGATCGTGTTGTTCATACTGCAGACTGAACACCGGCATAATTAAGCCAACCACCATCACCGGTAAACTAATCAGGACTTCTAACATTTTATAAGGTACACCATAGATACCAACGGTAGCTTGTGAATGGTAAATACTTAAAATAATGGTATCCGATTTAAAGTAGATCAGGTTTAAGGCAATCGCAACCGCAATCGGCCAACTTTCGCGCATAATCCGTTTCCAAACGGGTAGCTCAAAGGCAGCATGTAAACGGGTGTAGCGCCGACTGGCTAGCCACAAGATTAACGTTTGCACACCGCCAGCTAGGACAATGGCAGCCAGGATAGAAAGTAAGCCAGCCTGGAATACATAAATCACGGATACGGTCGAGCCAAACAAGGTCAGTTTACTCATCACTTCGGCGATCGCTACCCACCCCATGGCGCGATGTTGTTGGAAGATCGCCTGGAACAATTGATTCATGGTAATAAAAAAGAAGTTGGCGGCCACCACCACTACGCCCCATTGCACAATCAACGGATACTGGGGAATGAACCACACAGTGCCGATAGCGATCGCCAGGAATATTGTAGCCGTAACAATCCGCAAGGTAAAAATATTATCTTGTAACCGACCGGTTTTATTTTCTGCACTATTAATATGCTTCAATAAGACGACATACAAACCAAGATCCATGATGATGCCAAATAATTGCAGATAGGAAATAGTGGTGTTGAAGTTACCATACCGTTCATCACCCAGATAACGAAACATCATCAGAGCAACAAAAAACCCTAAAGCCGTGCCGATGATTTTTCCGCTAAACTGTAGGGCTGTATTGTGTGCTACTTGGCGCAGTAACGACATAAATCAAGCCCAGACTATACAACGAATGATTGACTTAGTCAAGATTTCATGGTATATTGTTACTCCATGAAATACGTACTAGCGGCAGTCACCATCATCCTCGGTGCTGTAGTTGTACAACCAGCTCAGGCTGGTGTTGAACGTCCAAAGATTAGAGTCGGCTTATATGAAACCACTGCTCCCATTACTGTGGTTGTTTCAGGTAACAGTATCATTCGTACAGCCAGTAACACGGCGTTGTATACCTTACCAAAAGATACAGTGGCCACTCTTAGTTATGACAGTACCACGGCACTGTATACAGTAGCGGTGGGTGACTGGTCTGTTACCTCTACCGAAGCGATCAAGATAGATCCAAAGAAAAAAAATAAAATTAGCACGATTACTAGTTATAGCAATCCACCAGCTTGGGATACATCATTGAATGATAATATGTTTTATGGCAGCGTGGAGTTGAATGACGGTTGGGTGGTGAACGAATTAGGGATTGAAAATTACGTGAAGGGAGTTTCTGAAGCGGGTAACGATAACGAGCCGGCTTATTTGAAGGCTTTATATACGGCGGCACGTACCTATGTCTATTTTCATTACCTGTATCCAACTAAACATGCTGGAGAACCGTACTTAGTCGATGCAACCGCCAACGATCAAGTGTATCGTGGCTACGGTTTTACAAGTCGGGCACCAAACATTGTCAGCGCGGTGGACGCAACCGCTGGCCAGGTGATTACGTATGAAGACGCAGTAGTCGTCACACCGTATTTTTCGCAGAGTGATGGTCGGACCCGCGCCTGGAGCGAAGTGTGGGGTGGGGACTACGCCTATTTACAATCCGTCGATGATCCAGGTTGTGCTGGCGATACCTTATTAGGGCATGGTGTCGGGATGAGTGCTGCTGGCGCCCGCTACTTTGCGAACGAACAATACTGGCACTGGCGCGAAATTTTACAGTACTATTATCAAGGGGTGGAATTAACTCAATTATGGTAGTACCTACTCATGGTTAAACGTGGTGAGCCTTTTTTATCACCAGCGCAACACCGTCAGCGTGGTGAAGAATGGGCACGGCAAGAGCGGGCGTTTTTATCAGTCAATAGACACTTTCCTTATACGAACGAGCGTTTATCGTCCGAAATCAATGATGGACACAATATAGATTTTATTGGCGAGGTTATTCCCAGCTTAATTAAGCGGGTTCGAGAACAAGAACGTAGTCAGCGTAAAATTAAAATCCTGGACTTAGGTTGTGGCTTGGGTTTCTACACTGACGAATTGAGAACAGCTTTTCCTGATGATGCTGTAGTCTATGGTACAACCTTAATGCGGGCGGATGCTGCCCTAGAGCGTAAAGAATTGATTGAAGCAATTGGTCGGGGTGAACATCCATTAGCTCAATCCCATCGCTTTGATGGTTTTTCACCAAACATGCATCCCAACGATGGTAAATGGCACACAGTTGCAGAATTGGGCGATGTACCAGAGTTTGACCTGATGATTGATACGCAAGGAGAGCTGAGCTATGCGTTTACAGCTGGGCACCTCCCAGAAGCTATCACCCAAGCCAGTCAGAAACTACGTCCAAACGGTGATTTGTACATCTCTTTTCTTGATCACCACGCTCGCGCCGTACTGGCAGATATGCAACCATATTTACAAGAGCACTATCATGTTACTGTGTCATTACATCCCAACGTGCACACTAACAGTCAGTCATATGTTTTACACCGTCACTCAGTAGTTACACTTCCTTCTCAACTCACCTTACCCCCAGCCCTCTCCGAGCCTACAGCTCCGTAGAGCCGGAGGCTTTGCAGGGGCTTTGGGGTAAAGATTTAAGGGGTAAAGTTAGAGTCAAGTAATCAACATCGCATCGCCAAAACTAAAAAAGCGATACTGTTCTTTGATCGCCTCGGTGTAGGCTTGTTTGATGAGATCCGTGCCGGCTAAGGCGCTGACTAACATCAATAAACTCGTTTTGGGTAAATGGAAATTGGTGATCAGAGCATCTACGGTATTGAAGGTGTAGCCAGGATAGATAAAAATATTCACCCAGCCTTCGCCAGCCTGGCCGCAAAACGCTTCTAAAGTGCGGCAAGAGGTAGTACCGACGGCAACTACTTTGTGTCCAGTGGTTTTGGCCGTGGCAATCGCCTGAGCGGTGCTAGCCGGTAGGACGGCATACTCCGCATGCATCTGATGTTGGGTAATGTCTTCAGTTTTTACGCTAGCAAAAGTACCTAACCCAACATGGAGCATGACTGGTACAATAATGACACCTTGTGCTTTTAGAGTCTGTAATAACTCTGGGGTAAAATGTAAACCAGCGGTGGGTGCGGCTACCGAACCAGCCTCTTGAGCATAAACCGTTTGATAACGTTGCTCCAACTCTTTTGGCGGTGACTGCGTTTTAATATACGGCGGTAATGGTACTTCACCATACGCGGTAATATCATCCGTATTAAATGTAACTTCCCACATCTCTTCGACTGGTTGCAGGATGGTCGCTGTAACCGCTGCATGAATTTGGATGATCATTCCTGGCTGCACTGAACCTTTCACTAAACAGTGCCAATGTTGATTACCCAATGGCGTCAATAAAAAAATTTCGATCTTACCGCCGGTTGGTTTCGTCCCATGTAAGCGAGCTTTAATTACTTTAGAGGTATTAATGACCAGTACATCACCAGCAGACAAGTAGTGCGTAATATCATAAAAGTGTTTGTGCTCGAGTTGCTTGGTGTTCGTATGTACCACTAACAAGCGTGACTGGTCACGCACAGCTAACGGAGTCTGTGCAATCAGTGTTGGCGGAAGCGCGTAGTCAAAATCACTTAACTGCTGCGGGTGCAGCGGAGGTTGGTTTAGCGGCTGGAGCGGCATAGGATGATTCACGTTTGCTGGCAGCATCATTAGCCCGCACGACTAAGCGAGCTACTTCTTCTGGGTGGGGTACTTGCAGAAAGGCGAAGCGTTGTTGCTCGGCGGCAGTTTGGATGTAGACGTTGCCATAATCAAATAAAGTTTGGATTTTACCATGCACTTCTGAAGTCACATCTTGTACTTTAGCAATATTCAATTCAGAAATGGTCCGATCAAACAAACCTTTCTGTTCAATATTGACAATGCGCTCATCTGTCAGCACCCAGACGTCTAAATGGTAGTCAACGAATGAATGATAAAAGGCTAACCAAGCCACCACATAATACAGCGCCGTAATGAGTACTCCCACCACATACCACAAACCATCCGTTGGTGGTTGCCAATCAATGCCGTATAAGAAGAAAGCTAGTACACCAATGGGTAGAAGATTTAACGCAATCACCTGGCAGACCGCTGGCACAAACGAGAACCAATGGCGGCGCAACATCAACATGACGTGCTCTTCATTGCGCTGGCCGGGGAATTGTTGTGGTATGGAGTTACTCATAATTTATCCATCAGGCTATCAAATGGTAGGCTATTAAATACTTGACCACTCTCTAACCAGGGTACTTGGTATAGAAAAACGATGGCAAAGATGTTCACAATCAGCAATACACAGCCAGTGATGGTAGTCACTAATAAGGCCGTGAAATCAAAAAAACCAAAGCGGCGGAGATGGTACAAGTTGAAGACGAAAAATAAAACCGCAACCACCAGAGCCAGCAGGTAAATGATACCAAAAATGTAATAAGGAATAGCCACGTCTGTAGTATAGGTTAGAGCAAGCGGGTCTGCAAATCGTCCGGTGGCACTTTACCTAAATGGTGATAGGCTGCCGGTGTGGCAACACGACCACGTGGTGTCCGAGCCAAAAAACCAAGTTGTAATAAAAACGGTTCATAGACGGTTTCTAAGGTATCAATATCTTCACCAATCGTGGCGGCGATGGTTTGGATACCCACCGGTCCACCCTGAAACTGATCCATAATGGTTTGCAAAATTTTACGATCGACAGCATCTAAACCGAGTGGGTCAATCTCCAACATATCCAGCGCAGCACTGGCAATCGGTTGCGTCACGGCGGTAGCAGGATGATTTACCTGAGCAAAGTCACGCACGCGTTTTAATAAGCGGTTAGCAATGCGGGGCGTACTGCGCGCCCGACTAGCCACTAGTTGCACCGCCTCTGGGTGCATGTTCACGTCTAATACTTTGGCCGAGCGTTGAATGATTTCGGCCATCTCATCAGGTTCGTAGAAGGCTAATTTGTAATGGGCTCCAAAGCGATCACGTAATGGTGCCGACAGCAAACTAATGCGCGTAGTGGCACCAATGACAGTAAATTTTGGTAAATCAAGGCGCAGGGTTCTGGCGGCCGGGCCTTTACCAATCACGACATCTAAGGCGTAGTCTTCCATGGCCGGATACAAGACTTCTTCAATGATTTTATGGAGACGATGGATTTCATCAATAAATAGAATATCACCCTCACCCAAGTTGGTGAGGATGGCAGCCAAGTCGCCAGCGCGTTCAATTGCTGGGCCACTGGTCACGCGAATGTTCACTCCCATCTCTTTGGCAATAATATGCGCCAAGGTAGTTTTGCCTAAGCCAGGGCCACCATGCAGCAGGACATGTTCAATCGGTTCGTTACGTTGTTTGGCCGCTTGGAGAAAAATCTGCAAGTTGGCTTTGATCTGCTGTTGACCAATATAGTCCGCCAAGGTAGTTGGACGCAGCGATACCTCGACCGCTGATTCCTCGGTGTTTTGCACAGGACTGATGACGCGGTCTTCGCCGGTCGTCATAGCGTTATTTTTTAGCTTTACCTTTAAAGCGTTTCACGCGGATCAAACCGCCCACCGGGATGACTTCGACGCCACGTTTTTCAATTTCGTCTAGAAGGATATTCATGCCAATCGAGTCAGACGAGATGTGTCCGGCAATGACCACATTCATATGGTGTTGTTCAGCAATTTTACGATGCTCTTCACGCATGTGCATACCAATCACCGTACCCACACCGGCGCGTGACAATTGTTCGAACATTTCTTTAGCACCATTGGTGCCACCAGTCATTTCGGTAGCGGCAATGCGGCCACAGCGGCGTCTTAAACCACCGACATACAAACAAGGGCCAGATTTTTGTTGTTTCGCAATTTGGTATTCTGGAATAGTCATCAATAAATCCATCACATCCCCGACATAATATAAGGACGATTTATGTTTCTTAATCAAGTCAGCAAAAAACGTCGCCACTAGGTTATCCGTAAAGGTGTGTGTGGACATATAGGCGATTTTCAGTAGGCGTGCTATATCCACTGCTTTATGATCGTTGATGGGTAAGACACCACGGCTTACTTCCGCAATGCGTGTATCCAACAAATTTTCAGCCACATGTACTGGTACACCGGCTTGATGCATAATTTCCACTTGTACACCCATCACGGCTGGCAAGTCTGCTAAAGCGATCCCTTCTGGATGATGACCCATTACTAAGTCGATGCCGCCTAAACGATCAGCCAGTAACAATTCCGCTTCATCGGCATCAATACCGGCAAACATTCGTTTGACTGGCTTACTTGTGTTTGGGGCATAGAGGATGCGACTATCCGAGTAGGGGTTGGTGAAGTATTCTTTGTCGAAATATTTTTTTTCACTGGCTGGTAATTTTTCGTAATCAGCTTTATAGCGCAATAGTTCAGCCCGCACTACAGCTTTACCGCGTGGATCAGAGTTAATAGCGAGCTGGACGCCGAGGTCGTAAATGGATTGGACGGTCATCATAAGGTTAATTTGAAAAGCAGTTAGCTCGACTATATTATAAGAAAAATGGGTATGTGTCCAGGGGATCGTACGGTATGTATTTCCGAACGACCCCCTGGTTCCTCCTACTGCTTCCTCGGTCGCACCAGGCGGAACGGCCGATCGTCTCCCAGCGGGGGACGGTCGGCGAAGCCTGCCACCTCCTCGATGATGAGTCCCTCGTCGAGGTCGGCATTCGGCTGGCCGTAGACTTCCCCGTAGCTCCGAGCGCGGGGCGGCGGGGTGTACGAGACGGGTTCGGGCTTCCTGTCAGCGGGCATTGGTACCTCCTAGCAGCCGTTGGCCGGCACGACATTGGCTGACGTCAGCGGGCGAGCCTTGATGGTCTCGCGGGTGCGGCCGAGCGCGCCCACGAGCACCATCACCGCCATGGCGTCGTAGCCGCAGCGGCTGGCACGCTCACAGAACCCCGTGACCATGTCGGTCAGCGTAGGCTCGTTGGCCTGGGCAGCCAGCTTGGTTGCGTGAGTCACGACGAACTCCAGGTCGATGGGATCCTGGAGCAGCACCCCCTTGAGCAGGTAGATCTCGAACTCCGCGATGTCAAGACAGAGAGACGGATTCATGTGGTACTCCGGCCGTTAATTCGGCTAGCGCACAGTAATGAAAATGAGGGAAAATGTCAATGTAATTCCTCACCTTCCCCATCTCTCGACAGCTGGGGAGATAGGTGTAAGAAAAGCGTAATAATAAAATACGATCCCTGAATAGGGATCGTATTTCCGGCTTATATAGAGAATGGTTTTTGCTCATTCCCTTCATAAGGGGGGAGAGTGATGCTTTTGCAGTTGCCAGAAAAATCTCATTTCACCACCCCGCTGACCTTGCGGTCAAACAGTAGCGTGAGCTACCACGGGAACTTTCCCGTTTGCCGGCGATCCTGGGGAGGACCGCTGACTACGCCTGGCCGGCCTCGATGGCGCCGAAGAGCACCGCGGGGAGCTTCGCCGTGGGGACGAAGGTGAGCGCCGTGGGCTTGCCGGCGGCCGTGGGCTGGGCGAAGAGCGCGTGGCTGTTGCCGTCGCCGTAGGCCGAGGTGAGGCCGAGGTACTTCGCGCCGACCGGGATCGCGGAGTCGTCGTCGATCTCGGCGTCGTTGAGCTGGTACCCGTTGGCGTCGCGGTCGGCCTTCTTGTAGCTGCCGTCCTGGAGTTGGATGACGACCTCGTTGCTCCCGTTCTCGCGCGCGATCGCGGCGAGGGGGGACGGGAGGTCGGCGATCTTCACCCAGGTCGGCTTGCCGGTGATGGCGTCCGACTCGTCGGCGGCGTAGAGCGCGCTCTCGCCGATCTTGCCGACCACGTAGGCCGCCGGGATCTGCTGCTTGCCGTCCTTGCGGGCGGACATGCGGGCGATCTCGGGCGTGCCCTCGAACGGCAGCTCGATCTCGGTCACCTGGTCGTCGGCGATGGTCACGAGGACCTGGTCGTCGGCGGGGGAGGCCGGGAGGAGCGCCGTGCGGTAGTCGGCCGGGGCGTTCTGCACGTTGCCGTCGGAGCCGAAGAGGTCGTACACCATGCCGGTGGCGTCCTTCAGCTTCTCCTTGGGGGCGGTGAGGAGCGCGCGGTCGAGCTTGGCGACGACGACGAGCTGGCCGGCGGGGTTGATGGCCCCGGCGGCGAAGCTCATGCCGTGCGCATCGCTGGGCACGTTGACTTCGATGGTGACGGACTCGCCGTCCTTGGCCTCGGGCGCGTCGGCGTCCACCTGCGCGGCGAAGGCCGGCATGGAGGAACCGTTGCGGTCCAGGGACAGGGCGAGGAGGGCGGACGTGACGACGAGGCTTCCGTAGCCGCGGCGGAGGGCCGAGGGGGTGGAGGCGGCGGGGGTCACGAGGGTATCGGTCTTCACTTGTTGTCTTGCTCCGGTACTATCTACAGTTTCATACGAGTTACTTTTAAAGTCCCGTGTTTGGGACACCTCGGATGAATCCGCAAATTGTGTGCAGAGCTTGCGGCTCCGTACCAACACACAAGGGGAAACACTACAGTATGATGGTGATAGTGGTCAATACTCGAGGGTCGAGAACTGGGGATATACCATTAGGTATGATGAGACCTCTATCCAAATTTTATCTAATGTTAGGTTATAATAACCAAATATAACCCCACACTTTACGTGTGTGGGTTATGGTCAGCTTTGCACTAGGGGTTGACAAAACCGGAAAAATAGACTAATCTGTCGGGTTCTTTTTAAACCCCTCCCGCTTTAGGGTTGGATCTAAAAAGTTCAAAAGTTCCCTGTTACCTGTAGGCACGACGAGCATGGGAACCTTCT
>JACQPW010000022.1 GCA_016207285.1 Candidatus Kerfeldbacteria bacterium
AGCTTACAAACGGCCACCAAGGCGTGGGTACGCACCGTAAAAACTCCACCGGCTTTACCAGCTGAACTGATCGCCTTATCACCAGTGTATAGTTTTACGATTCAAGACGAAACAGACTGGTTAGATACCCCATTACAATTTCAGTACCATTTGAAAGGGAAGAAATATAAATACGACCGGTCTTATTACTACTATGATACGGCGACTGAAAGTTGGCTTGCCTTAGATTCGACCCTGAATCGTTCCGATCGCACGATCAGCACCGAGTGGGGAGCCTTACATGCCTTAGTGGTCGTGGCGGCTGATACCACCGATCCATTTGGTCCTAGTCAGACCAGTGACTTTACAGCCTTTGGAGGAATCAATGCCGCCGCCGCTATTGCCATCGACGAAGCCACCGGTGATGTGTTGTATAGCTACAACATGAATACAGAGCGTTCCATGGCATCGATGACGAAAATGATGACAGCCTATGTACTGTTCCAGAACGACATTGATCTAGACGCTGTAGCAACCTACCATGATCGTTATGATCAAGCCGGTGGTTCGTTACATGTGTCAGAAGGGGAGACCATGACCATGGGAAATCTGATGAATGCGTTATTAGTTGGTTCGGCCAATAATGCGGCCTATGCCTTGGTAGGTAATGCTGGCTACAGCGTTAGCGAGTTTGTGAGTATGATGAACGACACGGCTGTCGAGTTGGGTTTAGATCAGACAACATTCGCGGATCCGTCTGGCTTAGCTGTTGGCAATATCACTACCGCATCGGATTACGCTAAATTAATGAAAGCTGTACTGCAGACGGATACGATTGCGGATATTTCCTCTACGCCTTACTACGCCTTCACCACTATCAACTACGCCAACTTTCATGATTTTAATAATACTAACTCCTTGTTGCTTACTTCTAGCTTAGATATCACCGGCAGCAAAACCGGTTACATTGATGAAGCGCTGTATTGTCTAGCCATGCGTACGGAAGAAGATGGTCATAGTATTATCACCGTCGTGATGGGTGCGCCCACCCTGAGCGCCCGCACCAATGAATCGTATCGTTTGGTCAATTGGGTGTTTGATAACTACCAGTGGTAACGCGCTGACGATTGGCCAAGATGGCGCGCACCGCTAAAATGCCAAAGATCAAGTTTAAGATTGCAAACACTGCAGACACCTGATCACCATCAATAAATTCAATATCATAGTACGCACAGAGAATCAATGCACCTAGCAGTTGAATGGGCGCTGACCGCATAGCGAAACCAGCTGAACCTAGCGTCGCTGCCCCAGCTAGTAGCGGCCAGGCAGACGATGGTTCATCTAGGGCTATTAGCGCTATGCCTAGCGATGTGCCCATTGCGATAACAATGAGTTTATATTGGTTAGGAAAGGTAAAGAATCCTATAATACATCCGAGTACAATCATATAAGCGTATACAACGAGGGATGACTCAAGACTGTAGGAGTCACTAATACCACTCATACCGAGTAGCACTGCACCCCACAAGAACAAATGTTGTTGCCGTCTTGAATAGGTTTTATAGGATCTGCCCCATAATAGGAGACCAAACCCTGCTAGAATCAGTATCCATTGGATAGTATTCATCTGCTCAGTTTAGCAAGATAACAGTGTTCAGGGAAACTATCGTTGACTGTTCCGGCTAAGTCTTATGATTGCTCGTAGCAGGAAAATAAAGTAGATCACATTCAAGAGCAAAAATAGGGCGGCGATTTGGTAGCCTAATACCAACCAACTTAGGGTGTTGTAAGGAATAATCACACCGCTAGCAGCTAACTGAATCCGATTGGACGACCAGGCAAAACCGAAGGCAGCCATCACCAAGCCGATTAATCCCAGAATAAAAATCGGTGACCAGGTATCACCGGTGAGTAACACCACCACTGGAATGCAGAGAGTAGCAGTACCAATGATAATGGCTTTGCGGCGCTGTGGCCAGGCGAAAAACCCTAACACGCAGCCAATCACAATAATCAGTTCTAAGCTGACGAGTACTGGTTCATGATCCAGCCAGGCTCCGACGGTTAACAACACCGCACCCCACAGGAAGCCATGTTTCTGTAGCGCGGTTGGTTGAATTTGCCACCGGCCGATTAAGGTAACGATCAACCCGAGAATGGTAATCCAGAGGGCTAGATTCATTTGGCTAGTGTAGCAAAATAACGGTGCACGGCTAAGTTGTCTGTTAGTTCAGGGTGAAAACTACCAGCCAAGATCTTGCCTTGTTGTACTAATACAGGATCACCATCGTGGGTAGCTAGTACAGTTACGCCTTTTCCGATCGTCGTAAATAAGGGTGCACGGATAAACACGCCGCGTAATTTTGGGAAGGCTTTAGATTGAATCGGTTCATCGAACGAATCTAGCTGCCGACCATAGGCATTGCGTTTCACGGTGATGTTAATCAAACCTAGTTGGGATAATAAAATTGCGCCGGCACACGTACCATAAATTGTATAACCCTTTTTCACATGTGTTTTCAACCAAGCATCCAAACCAGTTGAAACTAATAATTTACCTATAGTGGTACTTTCACCACCCGGCATAATCAAGCCAGTAGTTTTTTTGATATCGGCGATAGTGCGCACTTCAAGACAGGGAAGCTTCAATTTCCGTAGAGCAGTGATGTGCTCAGCAAAGTCACCTTGTAAGGCCAATACTCCAATGGTCGGTTTAGTGGCCACGGCTAGCTAACTTAGTTAAGCTATCATTGATTTCTAAACCAGGCATGGCTTCGCCTAAATCTTCCGAAACTCTGGCCAACCATTCCGGATCATTATAATGTGTGGTTGCTTCCACAATGGCTTTGGCACGCTTAGCTGGGTTTTTCGATTTATAAATACCGCTACCGACAAACACACCATCCACACCCAGCTGCATACATAAAGCCGCGTCAGCTGGCGTAGCAATCCCGCCAGCGGCAAAATTCACCACGGGCAAGCGTCCTAATTTTTTCACTTGCTCTACCAATTCCACGGGTACCCGGTATTCTTTAGCTTTTCTGCGTACTCCATCTTTATTCAGCGTTCTCAGTGATCCAATATCTTCCGCGATCGTTCTAATATGGCGCACGGCTTCCACAATATTTCCCGTTCCAGCTTCACCTTTAGTGCGCACCATAGCAGCACCTTCGTGGATGCGGCGTAGGGCTTCCCCTAAATCTCGCGCGCCACACACAAACGGTACTTTAAAGTTGGATTTATCCACGTGGTAAAACGGGTCGGCTGGCGTCAGCACTTCGGATTCATCAATATAGTCCACACCAAGCGCTTCAATAATTTGCGCTTCCACAAAATGGCCGATGCGTACTTTTGCCATCACCGGAATGGTGACCGCTTTCATAATGCCCTTAATCATCTTGGGATCACTCATGCGCGCCACACCACCAGTAGCGCGAATATCGGCCGGGACGCGCTCTAACGCCATCACGGCACAGGCACCCGCTTGTTCCGCGATGATGGCTTGTTCTGGGGTCACCACATCCATAATCACACCCCCTTTAAGCATTTGGGCGAGACCGGACTTGAGTTTAAATGTATTTTTTGCCATAGTCTTTGAACGGGTATGACTATAACACAAGGTATTGCCAAAGGGAAGGTAGCGGTGGCCATGAGCGGGGGTGTGGATTCCGCTGTCGCTGCTGCCTTGCTATTGCAGCAGGGTTATCAGGTAGAGGCCTTTTATATGAAGAATTGGTCCGATGAAGCTGATGCGTTATACCGTGGTCAGCATGAGCAGTGTCCGTGGGAGGATGACGTCAAAGATGTGGCCGCTATTTGCGAGACGCTGGGCATTCCGTTCCAGAGTATCAATTTTGAAAAAGAATACCGCGATAAAGTATTTAAATATTTTTTGGAAGAAACCAAGGCTGGCCGCACACCCAACCCGGATGTCTTATGCAATACCCAGATTAAGTTTTTATCGTTTTTGGATAAAGCGTTAGAGCTGGGTTTTGATCACATTGCCACCGGACACTACGCTCGCACCCAATTACTAACTACTAATTACCAACTACTAAAAGGCCTCGACTCCAACAAGGATCAATCGTATTTTATTTATCATCTGAACCAAAATCAATTACAACACATTTTATTTCCGATTGGTGGATTGCAGAAATCCGAGGTGCGGAAGCTAGCGGAAGAGTTTAAGCTGCCGGTGGCCAAAAAGCCGGACAGCCAGGGATTATGCTTTATTGGTGATATTGATTTCCAGACATTCTTAAAACAATATGTTAAAGCCGAACCCGGTCCAATGGTATTAGTAGATGGTACAGTAATGGGTCAACACAAAGGCTTAGCTTATTATACGATTGGCCAACGCCAGGGGATTGAGATTGGTGGAACGGGGCCGTATTATGTGGTAGATAAACGGATGGCCGATAATACCCTGGTGATTTGCCAGGCAGCTGACCAATCAAGTTTATTGTCCAACTGGTGCACCTTTACCGATGAGCACTGGGTGAGCGGCCAACGACTAGCGGAACCATTCCAATGTTCCGTGAAAGTGCGCTATCGCACACCAGATATTGCCTGCACAGTGACCGGCAACCGAGTTGAGTTTACCGAACCCGCTCGAGCCGTAACGCCGGGTCAGTTTGTGGTGTTCTATGATGGTGATACCGTATTAGGTGGAGGGGTGATTGATCAAAGAGAAGTAAAAATATGAAACCAATCAAAGCCATTGTTTTGTTGGTCGCTTTCTTATTGCCGCTAACGAGCCAAGCAGCTATGTTGCAATGGCCGGTGGAATTCGACGAACCCTGGACGCACATCAGTTCAACCTTTGGCCCGCGCTTAAAAGCGTCTGATGATTACAATTACGAATTTCACACTGGTTTGGATATTGCCGGTGACACGACGGATGCTGTCGTAGCGGCAGCCGATGGGGAAGTGTTTCGGATTTATCAGGAAGGGGATGAGGATTCCGATTATCCTAATGGTGGTAACGTAGTGATTTTGAAACACCACACAGATTCTGCGATTCGGTTTCACAAACACAACTATCATGTGTATTACACGTTGTATTTACATTTAGATTCGATCAATAGTGCATTGGCCGAAGGAGATGCAGTATCAGCTGGAGACGAGCTTGGATTGATCGGCCAATCCGGCACAACGGAGTTTGATCACCTGCATTTTGAAGTGCGGGTGAACAGTACCTGTTCCTTAAGCAGTGATTGCAATACTACCGGTTTTGAGCCGCACGTGCATCCGTTACGGTTTTTGGATTATCCGGAACAAGCTGAGGTCACGTTATCCAGACTGGTTTTTCAGGATGATTTTTTGTTGACGATCTGGTCGAAACATCGAGAAGTGGATATCAACAAAATTGTCGTGAACAATCGGACAATCAATTTTTCTACACGTCGCGGAGCAGTACGTCAAACCAACTCCTGGCACAGCCTGCAACCAGGAAAATTTTCAACGCGTTCTAGAAAATATGCGTTGACGATTTGGTATCACCATATGCTCCAGAGCACCAAGCCTATCCATGTTCAGGTTTATGATGTACACAATCACATCGTAGCCGATCAGCAGTGGTCAAACTGAAGTGACCGCGACCCGTTGTGAAACGAATCGCGGTCTTTGAATCAGCTGGCAGGCTAGTGCCTACTCGCAGGTCGGCAGCTCGTAGTGCTGGAAGTGCCGCGGATTCCGTCCCAGGTACAGGAGGCGGAAGGTGAGACCCTCCCACTCCCGCGGGAACGGCGGGTGCAGCGATCCAGGTGGCGACTCCAGCTCGGCGCCAGCGTCCGCGACCAGGAAGGTCTCGATCACAGTACTGCCATCTGGCGCGAGTTGCTCTTCAGCACCGAATTGTGCACACCAGTTGCGCATGGCCGTGTTGTCAGCCGTGACTCCCGCGGCGATGACGGCGTTGATGGTGCTGGCCGGCAGGCTGCCCAGGTACCAGGCGAGGAGCTTCCGGCCGATGCCATGCCGCCGGTGTTCATCACACAGGCCGATCCACTGCAGCAGGATGCAGTCGCCGTTGGTCTCGAAGTACCCGGCTGCGATCACGCTGCCGCCTGCGGCTGCCGTGAAGAACAGGTACTGATCCCGCTCGTGTCCGGGCGTGGTTGCCGCCAGCTCGAAGCGCTTGAGTACTGCTTCTAGCTGACCGTACTCGTGCAGGTATTCGCGGAACTGCGTGGAGTTGGCCATGAGCCAGTTCAGCACTTCCCGCGCCGCACCTTCCAGTTTGCCTTGATACTGATTCAAAATACCCCCTACGGTGTGGCCACAGTGTACGGAAAATCCGCTCGTTGTCAAGTTGCCAGCACTTGATTTTTTTTGAATTTTAGCGTACACTGGTGGTCATGCGAGCAGGATTATCACGTGAGCCCAGTTTAATCCGACGTCCGGTAAATCAACCGGAGCAACGTCGTGAACCAGTATTACCTCGTTTGACTGAACAACGTTGGTTAGCCATGGGAGCCAGTTTATTGCTGGCAGGTTGTGGTGATCTGGCTGCGGCAAAACCTGAAAAACCAGAGCACACGGAAGTGATGCAACAGTATGATTTTGGTAATTCCTTCCCCGTGGATGAAGCTGAACTGAGCCTGGAATCCGAACAACATATTATTCAAGAAATACATAGTTTTTTAGATCAACATAATTCTCCTGAAGGATTTACAAAATTAGGTGATGTGCGGGTGGTGATCGAAGTGTCGAGCGATGAACGTCCCACTAAGCAGTGGGGTGAAAAAGGCAATGAAGCCCTCAGTGAGGCGCGGCTGATGGTGCTAGATAAATTAGTGCGCAGAGTGCTTAAAGAATATTCGTATGCTGATGGCATCCCAAAGGAATCTATTAGTCATCTACAAAGCAAAACGTTTATTCGGCGTTTACCGGGTGGAGCTTGGGGTGTTGGTGTGACTCCATTAACGCGGTTAGAGAACCCAGCGACCCATGAATACTATACCGATGCTGAACTCAAGAAAGTACGTGGCTCGGCTTTAACAAAGTTATATGACCAAGCCCGTTACGCCAAAGTAAAATTTGAATTACCCGGTCAAGATGAAGTTGAAAAGCAATATGATATTTTAGTTGGGGTGATGGCCGGTTATGATCACGTCACGATGTTGGCCGATCGTAGTGGTTCAATGGTTGATGACTACGCCCGTTTAGGTAAAAGTTTTTCAGCCGCTTACGAACGTGCCAACGCCGACTTTACCGGAGACACTACGTACGTGGTGCCATTCGAAATACAAGCTGATTTGACTCACTATCAATCCGTACCGGCTGACCAAGTGCCTGACTACTTAACTAAGCTGCGTTTAGCTGGATCACATGAACAAGTGTTTCATTCCCTCAATGATGTCGTGACACAACAAATGACCACTCCAGATTTACAAGAGCAACGCAAAGCCATTGTTGTCCTGACCGATGAAGGCATTCAAGATTTTTCAGTGGCTGAAATGCGGGCACTTGGTGAGAAAACGGCTGCCAGCCATACCGATGTGTACTATGCCTTGATTGCCGAGAACGGTTTAATCACAATGATGGACCAACCAGGCTTACAATATGAGTACGATACCTTTGCACAGCAAAAGACAGATCTGTTCCCAGACCGGGTTCGTGATGTGCAATTGGATAGGGATGGTAATGTGCAGTTTTCCTACGGTCAGCCATCCGGTTGGTAGGTCATTAGACTATAGACGAATGAGGCGCAATTCAGTACACTACTGCCATGATTTCTTCCTCTGAAATACGCCAAAAATACCTCGCTTTCTTCGCCAGCAAGGAACATTCCATTATTAGTTCCGCTTCGCTGATTCCAGATAACGATCCAACGGTTTTATTTACCACCGCTGGGATGCACCCGTTGGTGCCCTATTTAATGGGCGAAACCCATCCGGCCGGTGTACGCCTAACCAATTACCAAAAATGTGTCCGCACTGGTGACATTGATGAAGTCGGTGACCGCTGGCATTTAACCTTTTTTGAGATGTTAGGCAACTGGTCGCTCGGAGATTACTTTAAAAAAGAAGCCATTAGTTGGAGTTTTGAATTTTTGACCAGTAAAGATTGGTTAGGGATTCCGGTGGATCGCTTATCCGTCAGTGTCTTTGCCGGTGATGACGATGCGCCACGCGATGAAGAGTCTGCCGAAATTTGGAAAAATTTGGGTGTTCACCCAGAGCATATTTACTATTATCCAAAATCAGAAAACTGGTGGGGCCCAGCCGGTACCACTGGCCCGTGCGGACCGGATTCGGAAATGTTTTATGATGTTGGGATCGAAAAGTGCTCACCGGAGTGTGACCCGAGTTGCTCCTGCGGGAAGTATGTCGAGATCTGGAATGATGTCTTCATGCAATACAATAAACTGGCGGACGGAACGTACGAACCACTCAAGCAGCAGAATGTCGATACCGGGATGGGTCTAGAGCGTATCACCGCCGTGTTGAACGGCTACGACGAAGTATATAAGACTGATCTGTTTGTGCCGTTAATGGAGAAGATCAGTAGCTTAGCGACGACACCTGGTGATACCTCTAAAGAAATTATTGCTGACCATGTGCGCGCCGCTACCTTTATGATGTGTGACGGTGTATCACCATCAAATTTGGATCAAGGTTATGTCTTACGGCGCTTAATTCGCCGCGCTATTCGTCACGGCCGCAAGTTAGGTATCCAAGGTTTTTTCTTGCAGGATCTCGCGGATATCGTCATTGCACAGTTCACCCAATATTACCCAAAGTTTGCCGATTTGCGGTCAGAGATCAAACTAGAACTAGTAAATGAAGAAGAAAAGTTTTCCAAAGCGTTGGTGCAAGGTGAAAAACAATTCGCTAAGATTACTGCTAACCTTAAACCAGGCGGCGTCATGCCAGGTGAACAAGCCTTCCATTTATTTGATACCTACGGTTTTCCGTTAGAAATTACCAAAGAACTGGCCAAAGAGAAGGGGATTACCATTGACGAGGATGGCTTTAATGATTTTTACAAGCAGCACCAAGATTTATCCCGCGCCGGAGCGCAAAAGAAATTCAAAGGTGGTTTAGCCGATGCCTCGTGGGAGACCATTCGTGGCCATACCGCTACGCATTTATTGCAGTCTGCGCTGCGCCAGGTGTTAGGCACCCACGTGTTACAGAAAGGTTCGAACATTACCCCAGAGCGCTTACGGTTTGATTTCTCCCATCCAGAAAAAATGGTGCCCGAACAGATCAAGGAAGTTGAGGATCTTGTGAATGAAAAGATCAAAGAGGGGATTGAAGTGCATTATGAAATCATGTCCGTCGAGCAAGCGCACAAGATTGGTGCCATCGGCTTGTTTGATGATAAGTATGCCGAGAAGGTGAAGGTCTATATTATGGGTGACTTCTCCAAAGAGTTCTGCGGTGGTCCACATGTGAACAATACCCAAGAGGTCGGACACTTCAAGATCATCAAAGAGGAAGCCTGCTCCGCTGGTGTGAGACGCATTAAGGCAGTCGTCGAAAACATATAAGATGAATTCGATATTTTATTACGCAGCGCAGTTTATCTTGGGGGGGGCGACAGTAGTTGGCATTACATTAGTAGCAAAGTACATTAATCCAAAATACACCGGCATTGTTTATGCTTTACCGGTCATTTTGATCGTTGCCATGATTTTTATTTATATGGATCAGGGTTTAGAGATATCAAAAAAGACATTGAAGTCGACATTCGTTTATGAATTTACCTTAGTGTATTTTGTACTAGCATTTTACGTCTTATTGCAAAGATTAGATTTTTGGTGGGCGATGGGCTTAGCACTCATC
>JACQPW010000023.1 GCA_016207285.1 Candidatus Kerfeldbacteria bacterium
ATTGTGCTCAATAAATTTTGCTCGACTATTATTAGAGCTAAAATTTAACTCTCTAATATCACCTCTATTCTTCGCTGCAGTTAGTGAATCAACGAAATCTCCTGTAATATAGTTAGCTTCGGTACTTGGTTTATTTATGATAAACATTAAGTCACTCGAAGTCGTAGAATTTGGTCCTTTTGCCAGTTCAACTTCTAGCTCTGGGCTAATTAATCCAATTGTGGCTTGACCCAGATCCTTTACTTCCCAATCACTTGGATACTTAAAACTAAACCCATACTCATCATTGGTGTACGTCAGCCAATCTGATGTGTCTACCTCACTCCCCTGCTCTACATTGGTATTGGTCACCACTTCGCTATTGATATTCTGACTGACTTTGTTGGTATTAGTATTCGTAGCCGTTTGAGTAGTACACCCAGCCAATACCAAAAGACTAGCGGCTACGGTGGAGATAATAATGTATTTGGATTTGTTCATAATGAGCTTGTCGAACTATTAATAGGTTTATTTAATAAAACAACGTCCAGAAGAGTGACAAACGGTTAGGTCTGAGAAACTCAAGGTTGGACGCCCGAGGAGTGGTTAAATTGTAAGGTGATGTTAGCATAGAAAAATATTGGTGTAAAGATGTGGATAAACTACCGATACACTCCCTGGCGATGCCCAATGGCGACAACGATCACGATCAATTCCTGTTTCATTATTGTGTAAATAATCCTATACGGCCACACTCGTATACTCCAGTAGCCTTTGTACTCACCCTGTAATTTTTTTCCTCCATAAGGATCTTTTTGCAAACCGATCAGTGCTAATCGAACTCGCTGTTGATCTTTTGTCGGCAATTTAGCGAGACTTTTTTCGGCGCTTGGCTTTAAGCTTACTTGGTACATGGAGTAGATCTTCTAAACGAGTATAGGTTTTATATTTACCAGATCGGATATCCCGTTCAATTTCCTTGAGATCTTCACTTAAATTCGGGAAATCCCGCATGACTTCCAACGTTTCTGCCCAAGATTCAAATTCTTCAGCCGACATCACCACCGCTTTTGGCCGGCCTTTGTCCGTTAACGTATAATACACATTAGGGCGTTGCACCTGCTCGGCAATATCAAAAATACGCTTACGGGCTTCAGTAATTGATACAGTGGTTTTAGTAGTCATGTGTACATGATAACGTACATCGAACATATTCGTCAATCTTTGAGTTAGGTACTGCTTAGCGCTTTCGCTGCCCACCGCCTCCCCATCCTGAGCGAAGTCGAAGGATGTGAAGGACGGTGGGATGTGTGCTCGTTGTCTACACCCAGCGGTAGTCGTGATTGGGCGTCCATGGCAACCACGTACGGTAACGGAGGAGTCATACGAGCAAACAGCGAAAGACTGTCTAAAGTGTAAACTAGGGGTAGATTTGCACAAGGGCATTTACGCGACGGCGCAAGGGCGTTTTCAGCTACTTTGATCAATGGAAACAGGCTGTTGCTGCCTGTGGATAAAAAACGACGCGACGGCGCTAAACTTGCATTTTTTTCGAAAATGGTTAGGATGGTCGTATGCACATCCTCGTCATTTACACGGGCGGAGCCACTGGCCCCAACATTGAAGCCCAGTTAAAAGACTATCTCGAGCTGCAACTAGTCGCTACAGTCGATATTACCCTGCTGGCAGATATCGCTGGCGCCGACGTGCCCTATAGTTTAAGTACGGATATCGCTAAAACCATCTTCAACGGCTATCACAAGTATGACGGCTTTGTGGTGGTGCATAGTGTCGATAATGTTTTATATACCGCCAATCTATTGGCCTTTCAACTGTATCCATTAGGTAAGCCAGTCATCTTCACCGGCACCACGCTGGCAGAAGATTTTTTTACCCTTCCCAATAACAATAATTTTTCTGGTGATGAGCAAGTGATGTACCGCAAAATGAGTCTGCGTACCAGTTTAGTGACCGCTGTTCAACTGGCCACACAAAATGTCTCGGGAGTGTTATTGGCTTATGGCCCACGCATTGTGCACGCCGTGCGGGCACTGGAATCAACCAACACTGATCACATTGGTTTTACCAGTTGGCAAGCCGAAGATGTCGCCACCGTGCGCTTTGGCATTGAACTCACCACCAATACAGGACAACCCCGCCAATCTGTCTCCCCGGAACTGCAAGCCGGAGTAGACCCCAGAGTGATTGTGTTACGACGTGAACCACAACCAGATACCTTGATCATCCCGCCCGAGACCAAAGCTGTACTGATGCATGCGTATCAAGATCAGCTGCTCCCACGCAAACTTGTGTTGCCTCCTGGTATCCCCTGTTTTGTATTGGGCACGCAAGGCCGGCTGGATCTTCCACCCGGTATGATGATCATCCCGCCGTCAGCTCCCACCACGGCACTGTGTAAATTAATGGTCGGTAGCTGCCATTACAGCGGTCAGGATCTTATTGACTTCATGCTGATGTCGGTGACTGGGGAAGGGGGCAAAGTATGAACGTCTATCTAGTGAATAACGCCCCAACCGATTTAGCGACCATGCTCAAAGTGGCCAAGGTCAATGTCTGGTCGCGCCTCACCCCAGGTTCAAATGTGTCCGGCTTTACCTGGAATGCTCTCGAACGAGTCGATGCCATTATTATTGAATTAGCGTATCCGAGCGACGAGTTGCACTATGTGTTAGCGCAATCGATTGTGTTACAGCGCCCAACCTTGTGCCTTTACCCCAAAAACCGCCAGCCGCACGATATGCTAGCGCACTTAAACAAGCCTGGTGTGCCCAAAACAGTCTCAACTCGATCTTATTCTTCAACCAATGTTCGGGAAGTGCTCGATAAATTTTTACAAGGCATTGATCATACGGTTTCATTAGCGGAAACGCCCAATATTAAGTTCACCTTACGGTTGACCCCGGCCATTGAGCGTTATCTGAATTGGTTAGCGCAATATCGTAAGGCCAACAAGGCTGATTACATTCGCAAATTGATTAAGGATGATGCGGATAAGAACGCGGAGTATCAAAGATTGTTGTAGTTGTGCATAAGCCCCTCTTGACCAGGGCTACAGATGTGCTAAACTTGAATCAGAAAAATTGAGGCGTCCAGCCAAACGAGATAACAGTACGACATTACGATGTTTTGTACCGCTACCTCTGGACACCTCAGTTTTTTTATAGCTACGTTTGCCTGGTCAGCTCTCTGAGCTGACTGGACATCACGCCGCTAGCTGCAACTTACAGGGCTTAACCACCCTGGGCGCAGTCCTTCACAATTTAAAGTGGTGTTGCCGCACACTTAGTGGCGCTCTTTCCCTAAGTAACTAGGTTGTTTTAACCCCTCGCAGGCAACACTCACTTCCGTCTCTTTGGGTCAGGCTGTGCGCAGCTTGGCCTAAGGAGGCAGGAGCCTTGAAACGCGTTTCGGATCCAACTTCAGCTCATTCAGCCTCATTTTATTCATCATTGCTTAATGTTAAATCACTATGGACTTAAACCGCGTGACCTTGATTGGTCATATCTCCACCACCCCTGAACAAAAGAAACTCGACTCTGGTCGCAGCGTTACCCGCACCAGTTTGGCTACCAACTTTGCTTGGAAAGATGCCAAAAGCGGCGAACAAAAAACCAAAGCCGATTTCCACACTGTTGTAGCCTGGAATAAGTTGGGCGACCGCGTCCAGCAGTACCTCAAAAAAGGTGATCGCATCTATGTGGAAGGCCGCTTAGACAATCGCTCGTTTGCCGGTAAAGATGGCGTGACAAAATACTTCACGGACATCATTGCCGATAAGCTGATCATGCTCGGCAAAGGCAAACGGGTTGAAGTGACGGAAGAAGCGACTGTCACTGAACCGGTGCTAGAAGCGTTCTAGATCTCTGCCCCGACCTCCCCTGCCCCCTCCTTTCAGGAGTGGGAAAAGATATTCCCTCTTTCCTGCAAGGAGAGAGGGTAGGGAGAGAGGTCGAGCAGGGGTTTTGACTCCATCACCTTCCCCTACTATAATTACTCTCCACTATGAATCACGATACTGAACCCACTATCCAAGACGTTTTGATTGCCATGAATCAATTCTCCAATCAAATGGAGGATCGATTTGATAGAGTTGAGTTTGATATAGCTACAATTAAGTCTGTTATGGTTACAAAATCATACCTGGACGATAAATTGTCTGATCTGCGCGGTGAGTTTTTTCTAAACAAAACTAGACACGTCCCGTCATACCCTCTTTCCTGAAAGGAGAGAGGGGTAGGGAGAGAGGTCGAGGGTAAACAGGTAATTACAAAATAATTTCTTTGATCGATTGTACTGGTCGCCCCAACCACTTACCACCAGTCCGCGTCACTTCCACCATATCTTCTAACCGAATCCCACCCCAACCAGCTTCATACAAACCTGGTTCATCCGTCACGACATCACCCACCTGTAACACGCGCCGACCTTTTGGACGCGGAGTTAGGAACGGCGGCTGATGAATGGCTCGGCCAACGCCATGCCCTAGGCTATGAATAAAATGCACATGCAGTTGCTGGGTGCGTAAATAATCGCGCGCGGCGGCATCGACCACTTGCCCACTGACACCGGGCTTTATTTTTTTGAAGGCTAACTGTTGCGCTTTCAACACGGCTTGAAACCGGTTGCGAAACAACGCGGTTGGTGTACCCAAAAAATAGGTACGGGTGACATCACCCCGCATCTGATCATGCACACCGCCAGCATCGACTTTAATCATTTCACCTGGCTGCAGACGCCGGCTGGTACATTTATGATGCGGCTCGGCGGCACTTGAACCAAAGGCGGCAATCACCGGAAAAGCGCGTTGCGCCGAGCCTTGCGCTCGTAACAAATGCCCCATGCGCCAAGCTAATTGCCGCTCGGTCATGCCCGGCACGATATAGCGCGGTAACTGTTGGAACGCCGCATACGTTAAGCGCGCCGCTTGCCGACAGGCCGGTAGCTTATACCTTTTGCCACTTCCCATATTGACGCACCAATAACTGCTCGGCGAGTTCTGGTTGGGCCAGGCAGGCTTTGACCACGGTTTCTAAGCGCGCCACCTGTGAACCCTTCACGAGCATAATATCATTCGGTTGTAACAAGGTCGGTACGTTTGCCACAGCCGTTGCGGTATCGGCATACTGCACCAAACCCGCCTCCGGAAAACCATTCTCCTTGGCCGCTTCAGCAATCCACTCCCCTTCAACACCAATCGTCACCAACGTATCAATTTCTAACTGCGCGATTTGACGTCCAATCGCGGCGTGTGACCGTTTAGCAAAACTCCCTAGTTCCGCCATCACGCCTAAAACCGCGATGCGCTTACCCGGAGTTTTCATCTCATGCAAAATCTGTAAGGCTTCTTTGGCTGCGGCCGGTGAAGAATTATAGGTATCATCAATAATCACCGTTTGGTTTTTGCCGGGCAACAAGCGTAACCGACCATTAGGACCTTGGTACGATTGCAAGGCTGTAATCATATCCACCAAGTTCATCCCCAACTGCAAACCACAGGCCAGAGCAAAGATGGCACTATACACCGTAGGCACACCCACAGCACCCGGAATAAACACTGGTACAGTACTACCTTGGTACCGAATCTTAAAACGTAACCCAGATACTGTGGGATCATAGGCTACTTTGGTCGGATCTTTGGCGTAATCGATATCAAAAGCCATTAAGTCGGCCTCCTGTTTGGTGGAGATGGTAAAGACCTTACTCTTTAATTTGTCGTGGATGGCGGCCACATAGGGTTCATCCAAATTGGCAATGGCCATATCCTCTTTACCCAGATGTTTTAAGACAATCAGTTTCTCTTGGGCGACTTGATCGACATCTTTAAAAAACTCCAGATGAGCCGGCAGCTCACTAATCATCGTCACCATGGCAATATGCGCTGGCGCTAACCCGGTCAAATATTTAATGTCCCCCGGTTTATCTGCGCCCATTTCTAATACCAAAATCTTTGGATACGTGAGTGGTAAGACACTATACGCTAACCCTTTGACTACAATCCATGCCCAGGCGAACGGATTACGCCCACCACTGTGGCTACCAATAATGGTGAGCGGCAAACCAATCTCATTGTTATAGTTTTCTAGCGTGCGCCGCACCGTATACTTGTGGCGTAACACCGTATAGATGGCATCTTTGGTAGAAGTCTTCCCCATACTGCCCGTAACGGCAATCACTTGTGGGTGTTGACGACGCAATACCCATTTGGCCAGTTGATAGAGAATAGATTGCAATAGGTGGCGCATATTATTCCCGATCCGGTGGGATTTTATAATAATTCAGAATGTCCTGCGCAATGTCGCCCCATAACGGCACCACTGACCCTTCCGCATACTGACTTTGCGGTTCATTCATCTTGATCAACATCACAAACTGCGGGTCAGACACTGGGCCATACCCCACCATGGTATCGTTATGGCGACTGGCATCATATTTACCATTGCTGTTCACCACCAAGGACGTACCTGTTTTACCGGCTAAATAATAATTAGGAATCAGCTGGTGAATGCGGTGCGCTGTACCAGTATCGATTACTTTCACTAACATGGCCGTTAACGTACGGGCGGTATCAGGCGTAATCACCTGGCGAATGGCGGTGGGCGTGGTGGGAATTTCGGCACCACTACTGACAATCCGTTTTTCCACAATGTACGGTTGCATCAACGTACCTTGGTTCGCAATGGCAGCATAGGCCGTAATCAACTGCAGTGGCGTAACGGTAATGCCATGACCAAAGGAACCGGTGTAGGCATAGACATCCTTAAACTCCTCTAACGAAGAAATATTCCCACTATACTCGTTGGATAATTCGATGTGCGTCGGTTCACCAAAGCCAAAATTCTTGACGTAGTTATAAAACGCCTCATTGCCGGTTTGTTGCACCACAAAGATCGTCCCTAAGTTCAAAGATTTTTCTAGCACCGTGGTCATCGTTTGTGTGCCATAGGTGCGGCCATCAAAGTTTTGAATTGGGAAACCACTCACCCGGACTTCTCCCGTATCGGTATAGGTGGTTGATGGCGTCACGGCGCCGGTATCTAAGCCAGCTGCCATCGTAAACGCTTTAAAGACAGAACCAGGTTCATACTCATCGCTCACCGTAGAATTGGCAAACACGTCAATCGATTCCACTTCGTTGTAAGTATTTGGATCGTAACTAGGATAATTACACATCGCGACCACCGCACCGGTGGCTGGCTGCATAATAATCAGTGAACCTTCTTTAGCGGACAACCGTTCGGACTCGGCCGCCAGTTTAGAACAGGCCAGATATTGTAGATTTTTATCAATCGTCAGTACGAGATCATCCCCATCCACGGCCTCTTGAATAAAACTATCGCCGATGGTTAAGAACCGACCAAAAGCATCTTTTTCGCCAGTAATATAACCGGCCTGACCAGCTAACTCCTTATCAAAATAACCTTCCAAGCCATACTGCCCCACCTTGGCGGTTTCGGAGTAACCAAAGTAGCCAGTGACGTGGGCTGTGTATTCATGTTCGGGATAATACCGCCATTGTTCTTCGCGGAATTTTACTCCGGTTAGATTTAATTCCTGAATCGCTTGCATCACTTCTTCTGGAACGCGACGTTTTAAAACTTCATCGGGATCACCTGGCTTGTCGATCTTAAGCAGCAACTCATCTTTAGGAATCGTCAATAATGGAGCTAAGGCTTGAGCGGTGGCTGCTGGATCGGTAATATGGACCGGTTCAGCATGCACCTCGTAGTAGATTTTGTTAGTCGCAATCGGGACGGTACCAGTGGCACTGTAGCGGTCATGCACTAAAATATCACCTCGTTCGGGAAAGAGCTCTTCGAACAAATCATGGCTGTTACTCGCTAAGGCCTCGTAATAACCATGCTGGGCAATTTGCACAATGAATAACCGCAACATAATGATCGTTCCGGCTACCATAAAGGTAAAACGCAAATAATCTAAGCGGTCGTACTTGCCGGGCTTGCGTTCTCGTTTATCCTTAACGCGAAAACGCGACAGCCGCCGAATCATCGAGGTAATGCACGTTACTGGCCGCCACCAAATTATACTGTTGACTGACATCGTTGACATGCGGTAGTGCCAATAACTCAGAGATGTCTAACTCTAAGTGTTGATTTTGGCTGGTGGTTTCCTCGACGCGTTGCGATAAGCTAGCCACTGCAAACGTATCCGCCGCGGTCGAATTGACAATGCCTAAATAACCCAAACCACACAACACTAATAGTCCAACCATCAGCAGGTTAATGGCCACCGTGTTATGCCAAAATTTCGGTGCCACACCTTGTTTGTGTTGGCTTAATTTATTGTTGGTTAGTCTGGTCAATTGAGTCATATTTTTTTGATGGCACGCAACTTAGCGCTGCGCGAACGTGGATTGTTGGTTTGTTCCTCTGTACTAGGGAGCACTGGGTGTTTAGTGAGTACGATTACTTGCGCTTGGCGTTGGCACTGACAGATCGGCCATTCCGGCGGACAGGTACAACGCGTATCGCTCCACTGAGCGAACTGCTGTTTTACTATCCTATCTTCTAGTGAATGGAAGGTTATGACGGCCAATCTTCCACCAGGAGACAAGACGGTAAGGGCAGCAGCTAAGGTAGTTTGTAACGTACTTAACTCATCATTCACAGCAATGCGGCAGGCCTGCCACACCTTTGCCAACACATCACTCGATGACGTGTGGTAAGCCTGCTGCACGCACTCAATCAGGTCAGCCACAGTTGCGATCGGATGATCAAGACGCCAATCGGCAATCACCCGAGCTAACCGTTGTGGTTGACGGAGTTCACCATAATTCCGGAACAACTCGACGAGCATGTGAGTGGTTCCTTCATTCAGCAAGTCGGCAGCGGTCGTCGTACGGCTTAGATCCATCCGTAAGTCGAGTGGTTCACTCAACGCTCGGAAGGAAAATCCGCGACCACGCTTGAGTTGATCCGATGAGTAACCCAGGTCTAAGAGAATGCCTTGGACTCGACCGGTAATCTCCCAAGCGTCACACACAGCTTGCATGGTGACGAAATTCGTCTGACTGACAATGAACGGAGTTGGACCTAAGGCGGTAATCGCCTCGCTATCTTGTTCGAAACCATACAGGTGTCCGTTGGGCTGGATACGATCCCAGAGTAAACGGGCATGTCCCCCGCCGCCGATGGTACCATCAATGAAGATGGCTCCCGGTTGGGGTGACAACAGCTCCACTACTTCTCGGGCTAGTACTGGAACGTGTTCTGTTGGCATAGCGATGTAAAGGTCCATGTCTCTTCTCTACAGCAGAAGAGGCATCAATCTTCAAACGCCTAATTGACCTAAGGCTTCAGCGATGGTGTTACTTTCTTTTTCGGTGGCGGTTTTGTATTTTTTCCAGGCGGCTTCTTCCCAGATTTCCAAGCGGTTATATAAACCAGCGACGACCACGGCTTTTTTAATGCTGGCATACTCCCGTAAATACTCTGGCAGTACTACTCTGCCCTGTTTATCCAGAGCGCAATCCATGGCACCGGCTAACATCAAGCGAGCGAAGGCCCGGGTATTGGCTTGGGCAATGGGCAACGTAGCTAACTTATCGGCTAATTTGGCCCATTCTTCTGTGGAATAGACAAATAAGCAGTGGTCTAGCCCCCGGGTGACCACGGCACCATGGCCAAAAGCCTCCCGAAACTTAACCGGTAAGGCTAAACGGCCCTTTTCATCTAAGTTGTGTTGATACTCCCCGATGAACATATCCACAGTTTTGATGAGTTATCCACTAAGTTATCCCCACTTTTTACCACTTTTGTATCCTTTTCAACCATTATATACCACCACAAAACACCTGTAAACCCCAAATCGCCACCGGTGTGCATAAACGCCCATCTACACC
>JACQPW010000019.1 GCA_016207285.1 Candidatus Kerfeldbacteria bacterium
TACCTGCGGACCGACGGTGTACAACTATGCTCATATTGGTAATTTACGGACTTATATTTTTGAAGATGTGTTACGGCGCGTGTTGCAGTACAATGGCTATGCGGTTAACCATGTGATGAACATTACCGATGTTGGCCATCTGACCAGTGATGCTGATAGCGGTGAAGATAAAATGGAAGCCGGCGCTGCCCGCGAACAGAAATCAGTGTGGGAGATTGCCCAGTTCTATACCGACGCCTTTTGGCAAGATGCTAAGGATCTCAATATTCTGCATCCGACCATCATCTGCAAAGCGACGGATCATATTCAAGAACAGATTGATTTAATTTTGAAATTGCAAGTTAATGGTTTCACTTATCAAACCAGTGACGGGATTTACTTTGATACTGGCAAACTAAATGATTATGGCAAGCTAGCCAAGTTAGACATTACGGGATTAAATGCTGGCAGCCGAGTAGAGATGGGCGAGAAAAAAAATAATACTGATTTTGCCTTATGGAAATTCAGTCCGGCAGACAGTAAACGCCAAATGGAGTGGAACTCTCCTTGGGGTGTTGGGTTCCCAGGCTGGCATATCGAGTGTTCGGCGATGTCGCTGAAATATTTAGGTGAACGGTTCGATATTCATTGCGGCGGTATTGATCATATTCCGGTGCACCACAGCAATGAAATTGCCCAAAACGAAGGTGCCTTGGGTCACCAAACAGTGAACTACTGGTTACATGGTGAATTTTTATTGACCAACGATGAACGCATGGGGAAATCTAAACAGAATTTCCTCACCATGCAACTGCTGAAAGAGAAAGGCTACGATCCCCTGGCTTATCGTTACTTTTGTTTCTCGGCGCACTACCGTTCTAAATTAAACTTTACCTTTGAAGCACTGGACGGTGCCCAACACACTTTGCGTAACCTCCGTCATCAGATCATGACCTGGGGTAAACCAACCGAAGTGGATACCGTCACAATGGAACAGTTCGCTCAAGCCGTTAATGCGGATTTAGACATGCCCAGAGCGTTAGCCATCTTGTGGACAATGGTGCGATCCGATATGGAATCGGGTAGAAAACTCGCTACCGTATTAGCCATGGATAGTGTGTTTGGTCTACACCTCAACCAACCAGCTGTTGAAATTCCGCCAGAGGTGATGGAATTAGTGACAGCCCGGGAAACTGCCCGCCAAGCCAAAGCCTGGAAAACAGCCGACGAGCTGCGTCAACACATTACTACACAAGGTTACCAAGTAGAAGATACCTCCACCGGTCCGCGCATTTTCCCCCTATGAAAAACCCGTGGCTTGATTTACCTAAGCCACTGATTTTTGTGGCGCCGATGAGCGGCATTACCAACTTGGCTTACCGCCAGATCGTGAAACGGTTTGCCTCTGATCTGTTATTTCCTGAGTTTGTGTCGATTGATGCCATGCACTATGGTTCGGAAAAATCAGATGAACTACTCACCTACGAAGCTAGCGAACGACCAATTATTGCCCAGTTGTTTGGGGCTGACCCAGAGTTGTTTCATGAAGCAGCTTTAAAAGTGAAAGCCCTTGGCTTTGATGGGGTCGATATCAACTTTGGTTGCCCGGCTCCCAAGGTCGCTAAAAACGGTGGCGGTTGCGCCCTGCTGGGTGATTTAGGTCGCTGTAAGGCAGTGATCGAAGCGGTGATTGCTGCGGTGGGCAATGATTTGCCAGTATCCGTTAAAACCCGCGTGAGTTACAAACAAGTACACGTGCGAGATTTCTGTAAAACCATTGCTGACTTGCCCATTTCAAACCTGACTATTCATGGGCGCAAGTTTGAAAAACCCTATGAAGGTGCGGCCGATTTAGATTGCATTAAAGAAGCCAAACAGCTCATCCCCTTTTTGGTCTGCGCCTCGGGCAACGGTCATACTCCGGAAGCGGCTAAATACACATTAGACTACACTGGTTGCGATGGCATCGCTGTAGCGCGCGGCACCTTTGGCAAACCGTGGTTAATTAAACAAATTAAAGAGTACTTAGCTACCGGCACCTACTGGCAGCCAACCCAAGCCGAGATTTTAGAGACGATGTTGCAGCATGCGCGCTTAGCCAGCCAAATGGATACCGAGCGGCCGTTTATTGAAATCCGCAAAGTGATGGGTTGGTATATCCGGGATATTCCCAATGCCGCGCAGTATCGCGCCAAGTTAGTGCGGGTGAGTACGTTAGAGGAAATAGAGGCTGTTGTGAAGGAGATTCAGATCTCTACCCCGTCCCTTTAACCCCTCTCCTGTCACTCACTACATTCGTGACGTCCTCTCCCACCTGGGAGAGGAACTATATTATAAATGCCCCTTTACCAAGTGGGAAAGGGTGGCTCGAGTGGAACGAGAGACGGGAAAGGGGTTCAACGGTGTCACTCTCTATTCCGTCCAATTAAAATCATCGCCACAATCGGGGCGGCAATCCAACCAAAGTTGGTCCACTCATTGGTGAAGATATATTGTGTCAGGGATGAAAACTTTCCGAGAATACTCGCCGGCATAAACGATAAGGTTACGGACACGAGCAAACCGACATGCAAGACGCTAAACACTAAGGTCTGCCACCACTTGCCTTCCCCACTGGGAGCTAAGGCATTGAGCACCGCTTGGCGTGATAATAGAAAGAACAAAACAATAAAGACTGATAAAAAAGCTGTGATCTGGACGGTGTAACTATCGTTCACTTTAATATTCAAGACAAACTCCGGTAGTGCTGCCACTACAGCGAGCGCCATGTAGATGCTGACCATAATCGCGATGATGCGATCCTTCCCTAACGATAACCCATAGAGTAAAGCGCCGACGACAAAAAATCCAACTAAGAACAAGTCCCAAGTGGGATTACCCATATTGAGACTATTTAAAGCCTGATCAATATTTAATTGTCCAGTTGTAGCAGTGGTAGTGTCGGTAGGTACCGCAGTCGTATCGGTTGTCACTGCATCCGTATCGGCCACAACACCCGTAGCCTCAACGGTACCAGTAACCGTGGCACTCGTATCATCAGCTGTGGGTACAACAACGGTTTTATTTTTTTTTGCTAGTTGCAATTCCATTTGCAGTGCATTATAACATAAAAATGAAAGCAGGGCTACAACCATTGCTGGCGAGCCCCTGTGCTTCCTTCACAACTCCCAAGGCGGCAGCGCCAACACTTCCGGCGGCGGCCAACCACCACAGCGTTCCGCAATCACCACGGCCACAGGCATCGGCACATGGCGCAACGGCCAGAGCACATGCAGATGCGGCAGTTGATCGTGGGTGTGCTCGAACAGCAACGACAGCGAGCCGGGCAGATGTGTAGCTCTACCCACCTGCCAACTGTAGCAGTCAGGTCCAGGCAGTACACACAGCAACGCCAGCAGATCATGCTTCAGATCGTACAACGGAGCGAACTTGCCGTGCGGTTGAGCACCGTTGCGCCGTTCGTAGTTGCGGATAAAGACACGCAGCAGCCATAACAGCCGCAGAGCATCTGCTACCCACTGGTGATCCAGCTGGCAATCTGCCCGCTGCGCCAGTGCCCATTGGCAAGGCGCGTGCAAACCCATGCTCAAGGTGATCAGTTCACGCCGCAGACCATCGTTGAAACGAATGTGGCGTCCGACCGTCAACACCTCAAAGCGGTAACGGAGTGCGCGCAGTTCCCGCGCAAAAGGAATAGACAGGGCTCACCCCCAGTAAGTTGTTAGGAAGACTTCCTCCGCTAACTACTATAGCCTATATGGTCTAGTACGCAAACCAGGCATCCAGTGCAACTGGCTTAGCTGTTTTGGCAGTGAAGGTAACAACTCGTTTTGCTCGTTTGCTGAATTGCTTCGAAAAGACCAGCTGACGACTGAGCGCTTTACTATGTTTCAGGTTGACCGTCTTGATCGTTTTTCCATCAATGGCTACCCGCACCTTACCGTACCCTTTGCCTTTGGGTGCAATCAAATAGAATACTTTAAATGTGTCCGTAACAGAAGTTTGAGCTTGAGCGACAGTCGATTGATGTAGAGTAGTTCGATACGCTGATTTTTTCTTGAGTGTTTTCCACTGTTCATCATAAGTCAAGGTGCGATCATCAAACGGCACAATCACCGTAGCCTCGGCATAGGCACTCTGGTTGTTTGAATAATCGCTGGCTCGTGCTCGAAATTGATAGCGCTTACCGATTTTACCATGAAATGTTTTGCTGTTCTTAGACGTGTCCGTTAGCCAGGTGGTCCACTTGGATTTTCCGGCCTGTCGATACGATACATCATAGGAGGCCACGCCATTGGTATCACTCCCCGCCCAGGCGATCGTTATGTCACCAGTGCGTCCTTCATCCGTCGAGAAGGTTGGCACGGTTAGCGACACAGTTGGTTGCGTATCATCCACGGTCACAAAAACTGGTTCAGTAGTGAGCACCAGGCTATCGGTATAGGTGGTATGACCATAGATATCCACAACGGTCAGCACTTCATCAACCAGCTCGCTGGGCAACGCATCATCACCCCATAACACATAGACCGATTCAGCTCCCACCGTGAACCGATACTGCTCCCCATACACCAACTCTTCACAATCCGTGAAGCTAGCTAGCTTACTGTTCATGAGTTTCTGCGTATAAAACAGTAGGCGCGCCGTCCAGGGATCCGTATCAGCGGCGCGATACAACATGGCACTTTGACCGAGGCTGTCACCTCCGCCAAACACATCAATGAAAATTTTGTCGACGTTACGGGCAGCGGCAAAAGAAAAATTTTTAACATGCCAGCTCGCTTGAGCAACTTCAGTCACTTCGTCATCGGTATAACTCCCAAATTCGGTCAGCCAGATGGGTAAGGTTAAACTATGATTAGATAAAACCTCGATATAATAATCTAA
>JACQPW010000020.1 GCA_016207285.1 Candidatus Kerfeldbacteria bacterium
ACCTCAAATTTTGGATAATTATCAAAATTAAATTATTGGTATGATTGAAGAACCAAAAGGAGTAATGAACATGGTTGATGCTTTGCCATCACGCTTAGCCTTTTGGGCTGGAGTGGTTGTAACCGCTGGAATAATCTTTGCAGTCGGCTTTATTCTCATGATTGTATTGATGTTTAAAGGGTTTGATTTCTCTACTGTAACCACCACATCCAAAACCACAACGGCTGCTGCCAACACCAATGTAGCTGCAGCCGATACGGCAGCTGATGTGGCCGCCAAACCTACCGGTAAAATTGAACCAGATTCCATTCGCAATGTCCGTGGAGATGGTGATATCACGGTTGTTGAATACTCCGATACGGAATGTCCATTTTGTAAACGTTTTCACGCTACCTTACAGCAAACTCTAGAGAACTATGACGGCCAAGTGCGCTGGGCTTACAAACACCTACCGTTGACCAGTTTACATCCTAAGGCGCAACGCGAAGCCTTAGCCACCGAGTGTGCCGCCGACCAGGGTAAGTTCTGGGAATACCTTGATTTGATGATGGAACGGACTCCATCCAACAATGGTCTGGAAGACGCAGAGCTCTTTACCATGGCGGATGAATTAAGTCTTGATCGCACCACTTTTGATGACTGTTTAGAAAATGAAACAGCAGCTGATCGGGTGGCTGCAGACTCGGCTGAAGCCCAAACGTTGGGTGGTCGTGGCACTCCATACTCGGTAGTCATCGATAACGAAGGTAACATCCTCGATGTCATCGAAGGTGCCTTACCGTACGAATCAGTAGCTACAGTTTTAGACAGCTATCTGTAATACAACTGAATCAACAAAACAGCCCCGCCAATAGGTGGGGCTGTTTTTTGTAGTATCTGTGTTCTATGGTACAATATCCGCCATATGGAATTATTCGATACCATTATCATTGGTTCAGGTCCGGCTGGTTATACGGCTGCGATCTATGCGGCTCGCGCTAATTTAAAGGTCTTGGTATTAAAAGGTAATCAACCCGGTGGACAACTGACCACTACCACCGTGATTGAGAATTGGCCGGGATATGCAGATGGCATTGATGGCAACGAATTGATGGTACAAATGGAAAAACAAGGTGTGCGCTTTGGCGCCAAGATGGAGCAGGTGACCGTCACGGCTGTTGATTTTTCTAAAGTGCCCTTTACCGTCACTTGTGGTGATATTAGCTATCAAGGCAAGACCGTGATCATTGCCACGGGTGCTCGTTCGCGCATGACGTCTGCTGCTGGTGAAGCTGAACTAGTTGGAAAAGGTGTCTCCACCTGCGCCACCTGTGATGGGTTCTTCTATAAAAAGAAAGATATTATTGTGATTGGTGGTGGTGATACCGCCATGGAAGAAGCTAATTTTTTGACTAAGTTTGCTAATTCCGTCACCATCATTCACCGTCGTGACAGCTTTCGAGCCAGTAAGATTATGGTCGATCGCACCATGGCTAATCCTAAAATTAAAGTGATTTGGGATTCTGCTATTGAACAATTTAATGGCACAGACAAACTGACCAGTGTAACGCTGAAAAACTTCAAAACCAACGAAACTGAAGATCATCCAATTGATGGTGTGTTTCTAGCCATCGGTCATATTCCTAACACGGAGTTGTTTCAGGGTTTGGTTGACTTGGAGACCAATGGGTATGTCAAAGCCCACGGGGCAACCCACACCAATATCGACGGTATCTTTTTTGCTGGAGACGTCGAGGATCAGCACTACCGTCAAGCGGTCACGGCTGCCGGGGCTGGCTGTAAAGCGGCGATGGATGTAGAAAAATACTTAGCATCGCTTAGTTAGCTCAATCTACATGGTGAAAAGTGAACTCGATAGCAAGGATTATAATGATCTGTTTAAAGCGATCTTACAATTGCAGACGGTAGATGAATCTAAAAAGTTTTTTCGTGATCTGTGTACTATCGCAGAACTGGAAGCAATTTCTGAACGCTGGCACGTTGTGCAATTATTGATTCAAGGTATTCCGTATCGTGAAATTAGAAAACAAACGGGTGCCAGTACCGCCACCGTTACCCGGGTGGCACAGTGGTTGAACCGTGGTAAAGGCGGTTATCGTTTGGTGCTGAAACGCATGAAACGGATTAAGTAGAGCGAGTGAGGGGAATCGGACCCCCGTCTCATGCTTGGGAAGCATGCATACTACCATTGTACTACACTCGCAATGGCCGTAGGTATACTAGCGCTTCTGACTAGAAAGGCAAGGTCTGGGCGGTATGACCAGTGTGTGCGATATAGCGTTGTAGGTCGGCCACTTTCATAATGATGGTTTTAGTATTGATATTAGGGTGAGCGTTGATGAGTTCATGTTCCATAATGGCTTCATCCAAAATCACTTGAACATGTTTGTCTTCGTCAAATACTAATCCCAGTGGTGATACCGAACCAGGAGTGACGTGTAGATATTTTTGCAATCGTTCTGGTGAGGCAAAGCCCACCTGGGATTCACCTAAAATTTTTGAAAGCTCTTTTAGGTCGGCTTTCTTTTGGTCAGTCAGCACGACGAGATAATGCTGCGTACCTTTGCGGTTACGTAAAAACAAACTTTTCACCTTGGCACCCGGAAAGTCTTTATAATATTCAGCCGCCTCCGCGCTCGTGTACACAGCCGGATGGCTATGCTCTTGGTATTGAATATCCAAGTCTTTTAGCGCATTGTAAATTTGTTGCATATTGTTCAATAGTATAGCGTAATTAGGTATGCTATACTACTGGTAATGATCACAGAAGGAGGTGTGTTTAAATGATGATGTGTAAATGTTGCGACGGCTCTAAAGCCGGATGTAATTGTATGCACCATAAAGTACCGATGCTTGGCGGTTTAGGCTTAGTTATTTTAGGGGTTGTGTTATTCCTCACTAACTACGGTTGGTTGAGCATGGACGTTTGGCAATGGTTATTGCCTGTCGCATTAGTAGTCGGTGGCATTCACTGCAGTATGTGCTGCGCAATCAAGCGTATGGATGACTGCAAGATGCATGACGAATCCAAAGGTAGTTGCTGCAAAACAGACGGAGAGATGAAGAAATAGTGGACCCCACCTGACCTCGTACACTCGGTCACCCTCCCCTCACTTAGGGGAGGGTTTTGGTTTGTAATAAAAAACGGGGTGGTTGCCTTAGGCGACCGGGGTAGGTGTGTTATTTCCAATCAAACGTGTACCCAGCCGGTACAATCTCTACCCATGTATTGCCACGGGCTAGTGGAATTTCCACACCAGCTTCATCATAGAAGCGAGTGCGATCTAAACGATCAGCTTTTTTCCAAGTACCTTGCGTCACCACACCATTGCGGATCACTTCTACAGTACCTTCTCCAGTGACGCTAAAGTTCACTCGACCCTTACCTTCAATATAGTCACCCTCAGGAACATGTTGCAAAATAATGTTGCGTACAGACAAGGTACGATCATTGTTGGCATCCACTTGCGTGGTACCACCATTGATACGTTCATAGTATTTGGCAGCGGAGTTATAGGTGTAGGTGACATTGTAGGATCCTCCAAATTCGATATTCACTTCTGTAGCAGCATCACCAGTGGGTAGGTCAGCATCGTCTACAAAATTCCAAGTGGCGTAGACAGGTGCTGCAGTCCAACTGTGTCCTTCAGACATTGCTTTGTATAAGTTCTCCGTGTTCGTAAACAAGTTATGGGGTGAGTATTTACTGCTATCGCGCCAAAACCAGGTACCTTCATACAAAGCATCGATATCTCGCAGTTCAAAACGGGGGATAGCCTGCATCGCCGTGTAGCTACCGCCCGCATGTACATAACCACAATTATATTCAGAGACAAATTCAAGATAGGTATCACGGGCACTGCGGACAGGGCCAACCTCATCTGCCGCTTCACCACCAAAGACAGCCATTAAACGAGTAATGCCACCTTCAACCACTACTTCGTAGACAACCGAAGCAGCTGATAAGCCGGATTGTGGCCGTACACCATCAAAAGCAGCATTTTCAATCATCACACAAACGGGGACGTTGTTTGCGTCGGCTGCTGCTACTAATAAACCATCCAA
>JACQPW010000017.1 GCA_016207285.1 Candidatus Kerfeldbacteria bacterium
ATCTAGTATCCTATCAACCGAACTTACTGTTGATTCAAAAGAATTTTGGCTTCACGCAATCCGATGATGTTGTCCAGACCTGGACCAGCTATGCTGACATTGTAGCGGAGCGGGATTTTTTCACCCAACTGACGACCACTGGCATAGTCGCTGAAGATGGTCTGTCGTATCAGTTCAGTCTGGTATTAGACACTGAAGACTTTCTAGTCTACCAAAAGTTATGAAGTTATCGATTATCGTGCCGTGCTACAACGAAGCTAAAAACATTCCCTTGGTGTTGCAGCGCTTTGCGGCTATCATTACGGAACCCGATATCGAATTGATCTGTGTGAATAACGGTTCTACCGACGATACCGCCGAGGTGTTGGCCAAGCAGTTACAGCAACCGCAGTATCAATTTGCGCGCAGTGTGACCGTGCCCACCAATATTGGTTACGGTCATGGCATTATGGCTGGGTTGCGTGCAGCTCAGGGCGAAGTGTTAGCCTGGACTCATGCTGATTTACAAACCGATCCGGCGGATGTCATCACCGCTTATCACCGGTTTATTGGTTTGAACCAAACCAATGTCATTATCAAAGGGAAGCGGTTGAATCGGTCGTTTGGCCAGTGGGGTTTTACGTTTGGGATGTCGATGATTGCTAGTGTGGTATTAGGTAAAGTGTTGTATGATATCAATGCACAACCAAAACTGTTCCACCGTTCATTACTGGCAAAATTACCAAACCCACCAGACGATTTTTCACTGGATCTCTACTTGCTCTATCTGGCTAAGGTGTTAGGGTGCCGTACAGAGACGATTGCGGTGCGTTTTGCCAAGCGGCAGCATGGAGAATCGAAGTGGGCGTTCAGTTTTAAGTCACGTTATAAAACAGTCTTACGAACCATTAAGTATATTTTCGCCTTACGCAGACGTTATGCAAATTTTCATCCATCGCGTTAATCAAGCTAGTCGGTTAAGTCAGATCGATCCGCGTTACGGTGTCGAGATCGATTTGCGCGCCGATGGTGATCGGATTATTTTGAACCACGAGCCGTTTGTCGGCGGTGAGGACTTCGAGGATTACTTAAAGCAGTTTCATCACGCTGGGATCATCTTGAATATTAAGGAAGCTGGTATTGAGCAGCGCGTGCTAACTTTGTGCCAGCAGTATGGTGTCACCAACTATTTCTTATTAGATGTTGAGTTCCCCTACATTTATCGAGCCACTCGAGCCGGTGTGCACCAGATCGCGTTACGTTACTCTGAAGATGAAGCCATTGAAACTGTCCTCAAGTATCGTGGTTTAGCCGATTGGGTGTGGATTGATACCAATACGCGCTTGCCGTTAGATGCCACCGTGATGCAACAGTTAGCAGGTTTTCATACCTGTTTGGTCTGTCCAGAACGCTGGGGGAGACCACAGGATATCGCTGGATACATTAGCCAGCTGCAAGCCTTACAGTTTCCTTTAACCGCCGTGATGACCGCCGAAGCCTATGCCGATCAATGGAGTCGTTTTTGATTTAGATAATACGCTTTACGCGTATGCACCGTGTAATCGCGCCGGCCAGGTAGCGGTGGTTAAATTTTTAGCGCTTCACTTAGGGTTGCCAGCCAGTCAGGTGCGTCAGGCTTGGGAAGCGAGTCGGCAAACAGTCCACAAACGCTTAGCTAAGCAGGCCGCTAGCCATGCTCGGCTGTTCTATGCGCAAGGAGCGATTGAACTATTGCTTGGTCGCACGGATATTCGATTAACATTGCAAGCGGATGAGGTGTTTTGGTCGGCTTATTTGCGCACGATGCGCTTGCGGCCAGGCATGCGTGCCTTGTTACAGCAGATCAAGCGCTGGGGTTGGCGGTTGGGGATTGCGTCTGATCTCACCACCGTTTGGCAGATGAAGAAATTGCAACGCTTGGGTTTGGCAAAGATGTTTGATGATATTGTCACTTCAGAAGAAGCCGGTTGTGAAAAACCCAATCCGCGGATGATTCGATTGTTATTGCGTAAGATGCAGCGGCGCTCGCATCAGGTGGTGTTGATTGGTGATTCCCATGCGCGTGATCGTCAGGTGGCGGTGGCTTGTGGTATTCCATTTTTACAACTAGCCTCCAATGCAGATGTGTCCGCCGTGCGACGTGCATTGACAGCCAAGCAAAACTAGCTTACTATAAGCCAGCTTATGTCGACAATCACTACAGTGATTAAGCCGAAAAATCAGTGGTATCGTATCGATCTGGCCGAATTATTGCGCTACAAAGATCTGTTCTATTTTTTGTCGATCCGCGATATTAAAGTGCGTTATAAACAAACGGCTATCGGCATTGTGTGGGCACTGTTCTTGCCGATCATCACGATGATTATCTTTACGATCTTCTTTGGAAACTTTGCGCAGATCAGTTCCGATGGCATTCCGTATCCGATCTTTGTCTATGTGGGTTTGTTGTTTTGGAACTTTTTCTCTCAATCGGTGAATAATGCCAGTGCCAGTTTAGTGGGTAACGAAGGGATTATTAAGAAGATTTATTTTCCTAAATTGCTGCTGCCGGCTTCCTCTATCTTCGTTTGCTTAGTAGATTTTCTGGTAGCGGCTTTGGTGTTTGTTGGCTTGATGGTGTATTACCGATTTGTCCCTTCGTGGGAAACTTGGTTGGTGATTCCATTATTGGTGGCGCTGACGTATTTAGTATCGCTGGGCTTGGGTTTGTTGCTGGCCGCAGTGAATGTGAAATTTAGAGATGTCCGGTTTATCGCTCCCTTGTTTATTCAGTTGTTGTTTTTTGTCACGCCAGTCATTTTTCCGGCCAGTATTGTTTCGCCCGAGCATCAATGGATTTTAAATCTCAACCCGATGTCCGGCATTATTAGTGCCGCCCGTTCGGTGATGTTTGGTCAAACGGCCATCGATTGGTCTGCGTTAGGCATCGCCGCCGCTGTCACTGTAGCTAGCGTGGTGATTGGGTTGGTTTACTTCCGGAAAACCGAACGGTATTTTGCCGATATTATTTAATGGCCATGGCTGAACCGATTATTAAGGTAGAACATTTATCCAAACAGTATCGGCTGGGCGAAGCGGAACCGTATTTATCGTTGCGTGATATCATTGCTAGCAAATTAAACCCGGCTCGGTGGTTTCGACAACGTCAACAACACGACAGTTTTTGGGCGTTGGATGATGTGAGTTTTACCGTGCAGCCGGGGGAAGTATTGGGTGTGGTTGGCCGTAATGGCGCCGGCAAGAGTACGTTATTAAAAATTATTTCGCAAATTACTCCACCCACTAAAGGCAATATTACCTTGCATGGACGCGTTGTGAGCTTATTAGAAGTGGGCACGGGCTTTCATCCCGAACTGACTGGTCGAGAA
>JACQPW010000024.1 GCA_016207285.1 Candidatus Kerfeldbacteria bacterium
GTGGAATAACTGACAATGATATATGATTTACCTTTCCAGTCGCTGAACATATAATCGATGGCATTTTTCAGCACACCAGGATAACTATGGTTATATTCCGGAGTAATAAATACCAAACAGTCAGAGGCTACAATTTTATCGCGCCATAGTTGGGCAGCTGGATGGCTGTACTTACCGTTCAGGTTATCCGGCGTCTTCGCTTCATCGTAAAACGGTAAGTTGATGGCTTTCAAATCTAACAACTCCGCTTGTGAAGCCTGCTGCATTACCCAAGTTGCTACACGTTCACCGAGGCGCCCTTCACGAGTTGATCCCAAAATGACAGATAATTTAGCCATAGACATAGCATAGAACGGTTTGCTAGAATAGCCAAGCCTTACGCCGCGGTGGTGGAACTGGTAGACACACTAGATTCAGGTTCTAGCGGTAGCAATACCATGAGGGTTCGACTCCCTCTCGCGGCACCAAGATAAAACTACTTCTGCTTCCGTGAATTAATAGCAACAATCATAGGAAGATCTAGCCCATCCAGTTCCAACGGTATTGCCTTATCTTCAGGTATTTTTTCAACTCCAAACTGAAAACGGTAAGGTACAAATGCATTCAATGGGACAACCCCATCTAATTGTAGTTTTTTTGGATTAACTTTTTTTTCAAGGTCTCGCTGCAACCCATCTAATGCCCCCTCTGACACATGTACTTTGCTACTGTCTTGCCGAGCCAGTGTTTCGGCATACTGCATATTCGCCAACCAGCGCGGCGTGGGTATAGATAAACCAGCCGGAATATTAGGTACGCCCTTCACATTACTGAGCCTTAGTCCAAAACCAATCACAACCTCATTACCATTCTCCCACCACTGAAATGTTCCCTCTCTACGAGAGCTTTGTTCTTTTACTTCCAAATGCTCTTGTCTTGGCAACCACCAATCTATGCCCCCTTCAAACTGCTCGAAATCCATATCCCCATGATCTATGGGTAATACAGCAACATCAACATCTTTATGTCCGGAGAGTGAGCTGGGGTCAGCCGTTTTCCAGATATCAACAGCAACACTACCAATCAAAATTCCCCGTAACCCTTTTTGTTGTAGTAGCTTATTGGCTACGCCTATTCCCTCCAAACCTTTCACAGCCTCCATGGGTGCAGGTGATTGGAGCTCTTGTCTTAAGAGTAATAGCTGCTTTAATTCCAAACGCTGTTCATGTGTTAGACGGTGGTCTTGTCGTAAACTTTGTTCTAGTCGCAAAGCCATATTGGTTAGTATAACATGGTACGCACAAACTCCAGCGACAATCCAATAATCGCGGCCCGTTCGCCGGTGATGGAACGCACAAACCCACGATCTTCGATCTCCTCAATCGCAATCGATCCACCTTTGTCGAGTGGATTTTTTTCGTCCACATAGCGTGTGACTTGTTCCAAGGTGAGTGGTTGAAAGTGAATCACTGCTTTGCGCACATCAGTGTGGAATTCTTCAGTAGCAGTAAAAGCCACAGTGGTTCCCGTCCAAATAAACATCTCCCGATCAGAGTAACTCAAAATAGTATCAATAGCGTCCTGCCGTGAAGTAGGTTTTCCTAAAAATTTTTCGTCAAGCTCACCGGCTACATCAGCGGTGACAACAACCGTGTCCGTATGACCATATTTTGGTAACAATGCCCTAGCTTTGGCTTCCGATACCACGCGCACTGTTTCTGCTACGGTTAGTTGGTGAAAGGCAGTTTCATCGATACCTGAGTCAACCACTGTAAACGGTACATGAAGTTGTTCGAACAATTTCCGTTTATACGGCGAAGTAGATCCTAAGACAAGTTGCATGCTAAGCGGCCATCTCTTCTAATTCATCCCAACCAACCTCATGGCCAACCGACTTCCCAGCTCGCACGTCACTGACAATATCACTGACTGGCCTACGATCTTTTGGATCCGCCAACACATACTTTCTGTTCCGCACATCAATGCGAACTATTTCCCATTTTTTATCTTCCAGTTTAGGTAAGCGTATCACCTCACCTTCTGCTCTAGGCAAACTAACAGGAACACGCTCCTCTACCCGTACCTTAGGAAACACTTTTAAACCACGACCTTTCAGTTCTGCTTGATCAGCAGTGGCGGCACGATCATCAAAATACTTAATCAAAGCCTCGGCCGCTGTTTTAGGGTCCATTCCGCTTAGCCAAGGTACATTATCCATAGCATTGAGTAACGATCTTAACGTTTCGCGATTTCGTCTTCGAGCCTCTGGATCCATCTCTTGTGGGTCAATATCCTGTTGAAAAGACTGACTTAACTCGCGTAAGCGGTCAGCTCGTTCTTGGTAACCTTCAGCCGAATCGCGTGGTGCTTCTAACTTAGGTATAGTTCGCCCGTCATCAGGATTAAAAACCATAGGTCACTAGTTTAGGGTAAGCGCTGTAACTGTGAAAAATCTAGCTCGCTGATCAACTGATGCATAGCGCAGTTACACGCCGCGTTATCTGGTGCACCACACAAGGTAGCATTGATCAGCAAATCCTGTTGTAGTGATTGCGGCAAGTAATAGTAGTAGACATTCCAAGCTTCGTTGCTATGTTGATCGTTCGGTTCAGTTTCATACACGCTCATAAACACCTGCTGACAGCTGCGACACTGCAATAGCTGCGCGGTACGATTGGTATAACTATTGCGGGCTGGAATAACAAACTCAACCAACTGGGTAACAGCATCCGTAGAGTGGCAATAGGGGCAAATGGTGGCGATAGTCATATGAGGTTATATAACTTCTCGAACGATCTCATCAAAACTATATACCACTTTGGCAAAGTTAGCGAACTGTTCTGGCTTAAAGTATTTATCTGGCCAGACGTAGACAAAAATACCAGCCGCAGCGGCACTTTGTGCTCCTGGTAATGAATCTTCAATAGCAATCGCTTCCTCGGGCTTAACCCGCATAGCTTGTAACGTATGCACGTATGGTTCAGGATGAGGTTTTGGATACGTAATGTCTTCACGAGTTGTGCACACACTAAAATAATGATCGATTTGGTGATGCCGTAAGGCTCGCTCTATTACTTTAGCCGGGGAGCTACTGACAATGGCCAACTGGTACTGTGTAGATAGTTGCTCAATGGCGGCCCGGACACCCTGCTTCAGTGGTAAACCAACATCCAAAATATATTGTTCAATTTGTTTCGTTACCTCATCACGTGCTTTTGTCACATCAAACTTTTTTTTAGTCAGATCAATCACTACACGAAAACAATCCTCCCAAGTTAAGCCTGGCACGAGAGCAGCATTAATCCGATCTTGTAACGCAAAGGATATTTTTTGTTTCCACATCCATTGATTAAACACTTCTCCATAGACACGTTCGCTTTCTACCACCGTACCATCAAAATCGAACAGGATAGCTTGCAATGCTACTTCCTTCACTTGGCTTGGCTCTCAAATAATAAATCATCCAAGGCTGAGTCACCAAAATGATCAACCGATAAATGGGCCTCCTCATACGTACTCGTGCCCAGCGGATCGGTCGAATGAATGGCAATCACTTTTAGACCAGCAGTTCTAGCGGCTGTAATACCGGCATCGGTATTTTCAAAGGCCAAGATACCACTAGCCGGTAATTGCATTAACTCAATGCCACGTAAATAACCATCCGGCGCTGGCTTGGGTTCAGCCACATGTTCAGCATGCACGATATGATCAAAGTACTGGGCTAGATCAAAACCATTGAGGACATGGTCAACATAGGCTTGTTCAGAATTGGTTACTAATCCTGTCGGCACATTACGCTCCTTCAGCAACTCTAAAAAACTAGTTACTCCATCTAAGATATCAACAGCGCTCACTGGTGTAGCCAATGTAATTTCTACTTTACGCTCGTAAATAGTTTCAAAGGTATTATCCGGCAGGTGAAAACGTTCGGCAATAGCTAAAAACATTTTACGAAAGCTACCACCATATTGAATGGTGTCACCCAAACTATCTAAATCATAACCATGTTCTAACAAGGCCTGCTTAAAGGCGGCATAGTGCAACCCTTCACTATCAATTAAGGTTCCATCTAGATCAAATAAAACACCATGAAACGGTTGCTGCAAGGATGTTGGTAAATACAAGCTCATAGTTTAAGCAGTGTAGCGATTTTTTCAAAGTTGTCCAGCCCACTCCCGTAATAGATCACTGTAAAGCCAGCTTGTTTGGCAGCCGTGATAGCGGCTAATGAGTCATCAATCACCACACAATCGATGGGCTGTGCATCATACGCACGAGCGACCGCTTGGTAGCACTCTGGGTTTGGCTTGGTATGTGTGACTTCGCCTAAACCGACAATAACAGGAAAATACTCCGCTAAGTTATATTCCTGTAAGAAGGCAGTAATATGTGCACTTAACGAACTAGAGGCTACTCCACAGTCCAAGCCATGGACATGCAACAGCTCAACAAATTCACGCAATCCAACCGTTGGCTGGCTAGTAGCCGGATCATAGATGACTCCATAAAAATCGAAAATAACGACTTGCATAAGGTTATAATATCACTACCCCTTCCTGTATAGGAAGGGGTGCACCGAGGTTGCCGAGGGGCGGGGAAGGTGTAAACTGTTTTCATGCAGCCAACCTGTCAGCAATGCCAGCAGTCGTTTGAGATCGATGCGATTGACCAAGCCTTTTACAAACGGATCGCTGTCCCAGTCCCGACTTTTTGTTGGCGCTGCCGCATGCAACGAAGATTCGCTTTTCGCAATGAACGGAAATTGTATCCCGGCACCTGCAGTAAAACCGGTAAGGCGATCATCACCATTTTTGATCCCACCTTGGGGCTGACTGTCTATGATCGTGATGTCTGGTGGGCGGACGATTGGAGCGCCCTAGAGTTTGGTCAAGCGTATGATTTCTCCAGGCCATTCTTCACTCAGTGGAGTGAGCTGTTGAAACGCGTGCCGCATCCAGCCGTCTTTAACAGTAAATGCACGGACAGCGCTTATTGCAACCATGTCGGTGAATTGAATAAATGCTATTTGGTATTTGCTTCTTGGGAGGGTGACAACGTATGTTATGCCACCCGTGAGTCCAACTGCAAAGATTCATTTGATCTGTCTGGTAGTGCCACCACCGAGTTGAGCTACGAAACTATTGCCGGCAGTACACAATATAATGTCCAGTTTGTGCAGAATACAACGCAAGCGCGTGATTCCCAATTCTTATATGAATGCCGCAACGTCCACGATTGTTTTGGCTGCGTGAATTTACGTAATAAATCCTTTTGCTGGTTTAATGAACAACTAGATGAGGCGACTTACCGACAACGTTTAGCAGACACTGATTTAGGCAGTTATGGACAGCTCCAGACAGTGATCAAAAAATTTACAGATTTAAAACAGTCCTCCATTCACCGAGCCACTAACGCGACTAATGCACCACGTTCTACTGGTCAGAACCTGGTCAACACCGAAAATTGTGACCATTGTTTTGATGCTCGGGGAGTCAACGATTGCCGCTACTGTGTCAATGCGGTTGGCCCGATGTCCGATTCCTATGATGGTTATGGTGTCGGAGCCGAAGCTGAACTATTATATGAAGTGGTCGACACCGGTGTGAAAGGTTCACAGCTATTTTTCAGTGCCGTCACTTGGGGTGGAAATAATGTTTTCTACAGTTACAATTGTACTAACTGTCGAGATTGTTTTGGCTGTATTGGTTTGCGTAATGCACAATATTGTATTTTGAATA
>JACQPW010000034.1 GCA_016207285.1 Candidatus Kerfeldbacteria bacterium
GGGGTAATCCCAGTCAAAAAAATAGACGTAATAGAGCCCTTCCGCCACTACCACAAAATCGCCATTGGCAGACATTTGCATGGATGTTTCTTGACCACTGGGTACATAGGTCCAGTCTTGTTTTCCGGTTCTCCCTAGGCCGTAGTATTTATCGTTGGTGGTCAACATGATGCGTTTACCGTTGCTCGACATCTGTACCCGTGGCGTATTGGTACTTTCAAACCGTTTTTTCCAAGTCAGTTGGCCAGTGGTCATGTTCACACCACGTAGGATAGAAACATCCGTTCCCAGTTCACCGTCATCAACCACGGCATAGCCTTTATGGCCATTAGCGTTAATGCCAACATCCGTGACTTCAACAGTGGTTTCCTTCTCCCAGACAAAATCATCTTGAGTGACATCAATCAACGCATAGCTATAGCCATTCGACGTAATGGCCTGTTCACCATCTTCCGTCATGTCGACTACATCCACAAACCCACCGTCGGTTAAAGTCCACCACCGGACATAGTCACTGGTTGAACGATCCCATGACGCAATACTCGACTGACGATTACCAGCCATAATGGTCTGACCGTCCTCCGAAATATCGCAGGTATCCCAGACATAGATATCGTCCTCGCCATAGGTCCACAGTAGTGTTTGATTCTCAATATCCAGTAACCAGACGGCGCTGCCACAGGCTACAGCCGTGGTGCCGTCACCAGACAGATCGACATCAAAAATCCGATCATCGCCGATGTCATCCCAATTCCACACCGGGTTATCATCATCCACACTGAAGACAACCACTTCATCACTGGCTACAATACTGGTACCGCCTACTGCAATCATTACCTCACCATCATCGGACACCGACGTTTTCGTCAGGTGGTAGTTATCATTGTCATGGGTATAGGTGTAACTTTCGTACGCTAAACCAGTGGCTGGCCAACACAGCACAACTGCCAGCAGGCCTTGAACTAGGCGGCGCATACTACTTATTGACAGTAACGGTCGTCACTGAACTCACTTTGGCACTACTGCCCGTGCCGTATTTCACTTTATATTTGGCCGTTTTAGTGGTTGTATAGGTTTCTGAAAAATAACCAGCTTTAACGGTTGTCAGCGTATCCACTTTCGTAAAGGTCTTCTCACCAGAAAGTTTCCTCCACACCGTCACGGTTTTACCCTTTTTACCGCTTTTTAACCAGCCATATAAATCAAACTCCTTATTTTTTTTCACTTCTGTCTTGGAAGCAGCCAAACTAATCGGCAGTTGTTTTTGCACCGTCAATTCTTTCGTCACTGAGCTACTGGCCACACTGATACTGGTCGTTGTATCGCTAAATACCACGTTAATATCAATATAGGCACCACCATCCACTTCCGTCAGGCTCAAGGACGATTGGCTATCACCACTGAACACCGCTAAATCATCCCACGTTAACTCTTGACCGGTATACTGACTTAATAAATCTTTAATACCGGTGGGCATAAACATGTGGATAAAGCCCGTTTCGCCGGCTGGACCAGTCAGTGAAAAACCAAAGGCCGGAGTGTCTTGCTCTGGTGATGGTGGAATCAATGCCCAATCTTGCATATCGGTCGACAACCAAAAACCAGTCATGGCCTCAGGCGGGCCATCTTCACCTTCTGCTACCACTCCCACTAACGCTACCATCCCAACATTACTAGGCATATCGTTGACTGATTTTAAACCACTGCCCGTAAAGGTGACTGTCACTGTACCGGCGGTAGCATCATATTCCCACGGAGTATCCAACGATATATCCCCACCCGGCGTAATCACGCCGGCCGGTGATTCATCAGCGGTAAACACGGCGGTGTATTCAGTATCCTCTTCAATCCCAACCCAACCAGCGATCACGACATTATCGGGAGCACCGGTCACTTGATCGCTAATATCCAACGTGGGTTCTGGACTAATGCTTTGTAGCTCGGCTGTAAATGCCCAGCCAGATAGAGGCAAGGCTAGGCTCACACCCAACCCGACGACGTATTGTATTTGTTTGATCATATACGAATGAGTATATAAATAATAGTTATGACTAGATGATGATAGTATACGCCCATCCATCTAGTCTTGACAATGCAAGAGGTAATACAGTACTTACAACTGCTTGAGTTTGTGCTGTTTGGTCACGAGTAGGCTGACGATGGCGGTTTGGGTATCACGAATATCAATGGTGTTCCCCACAATCGTAGTATTACGCAGTACGGTCTGTGGAGCGTCTATTGTTTGCGTTGCATAGAGTCGAATACGTCGGTGATGACTAACACGTACAGCAGCAATAGCAACACGCACGATTGTACTGCTACGATGTTTAGAAGTAATGACCACATCCATAGTGCCATCATCACGTAAATCAGTAAATTGTAAAAAATGTTTACGAAAACCTTTTCCATCGATTGGGGTAGTATCAACTACTTTTCCATTTAATACATTGAGTAAGGCTATTTTTTTGCCAGCCTTATCTAACACACCATAGTAACCTGAATTGGGATATTGCTTCAAACTAGGCTTACGTGATCCTGGGCGTCCAAAAATAGTATACACATACACCGAATCATCGGCATAACGCACCCGTACCTTACCTTGCTTTTTGGCTTTCACCGAAACAATGGCCGCGGCTACAGCGTCCGCATCCGTCGGATCATCACTACCGTATTCTGGATGGCTACCATTTTCCGCCTTGGTATTTGTTTCGTCTACTTCCCCATCACCATCATTATCGACCTCATCACCAATAATCTCGATACCATTATTTTTTATCTCATCATTTGTATCATCCGTGTTATCTGCGTACCCGGTTGGCGCAGTACTAGAGCACAGCACTGTAGTTTCCGTATCCACGCCCAAATCATCACCGTCTTCATCTAAGTAATAGGTTTGATCCGCCACCACCGTAGCATCATCATCATTGCAGTCTGTCCCCTGCTCCAAGATACCCGCGCTGCTCAAGGTGCCGTCACCATCGGCATCAATGCGCAGATATCCAACGTAAACAGTACCAGAGGCATTGGCACCACTATCATTGTAAGGCGCCGAAGTGACCAGTTCGGGGTATGAATCACCATTCAGGTTAGCCCCAACCAAGCCGTAACCTAACAGGTCTGACCCAGCCTCACCCGTAAAGGTTACGTCGGCCGTCGTAGCAATAGCTGCATTAGCCAATGCTGTAGCTTGACCATCCACAATATACAC
>JACQPW010000018.1 GCA_016207285.1 Candidatus Kerfeldbacteria bacterium
AACCTCTAGTGCATCGGTTGTCCTGCCAAGGGCATTGCCGAGTAGCTATGTTCGGTTTAGATAAGTGCTGAAAGCATCTAAGCACGAAGCTGTCTACAAGATTAGTATTCATAGACTCCTGGTAGACTACCAGGTTGATAGGCTGCAGGTGTAAGCTCCGCAAGGAGTTGAGCCGAGCAGTACTAATAAGTCATTTCATCTCGACATATTGTCAGTGTGTTGTTATATCGTCTATCTCATTTTCCTCGCTTTCAATTACAATCCACTATCTATTCAGGATAGTGTTCTCGGTGTCCAGAGCGAAGGGGTTCCACCTGATCCCATCCCGAACTCAGTAGTTAAGCCCTTCAGCGCCGATGATACTCTTAATTGGGGAAAGTAGGCCGATGCCGGGAACAGTATCCTGAAGCAAATCACCACGTAAATAACGTGGTTTTTTGTTTAGAAAAGTGATACAATCTATTCATGAGCATAGAAGGAAAGATTGCAAGACGTGGTAAAAAAGTTGACGCTCAAAATGAGGGCGCTAGAAAAGAAGAATTTCACCGCTTTCATTTTGGATTACCTGAAAGTGATTCAAAAAAGGAAAAAGTACCTACCAGGACTAGGCGATCAATTGAGCAATCTCATGGTGAGGCCACAATGGAGCGTAATATGGAAAGGAGAAGTTCCGGTAGTGTGACACTTGGTCAAGAACCACCAGTCACTAGAACAGCACAACCGGATAATACAGATGAATCATCGTCTGATGAAGAAAGACGAGCACAAGCAAGAGCAACCATTGCAAGTAGGCAGAGAATGGCACTGGTCAGACAACGGGCGGAGCAAAAGGGTTTGCCACAACCAAGGCCAAAGCAGACCGATCCCGCATCACTACCCCCTAGCCCAGCTGAGGCTAGACCAAGAAAACTATCTGCTGAAGAGCGTATAGCAGAAATTAGGCGAAAGGCCAAAGAGAGACTATAGAGCTATATAAAATTCGGTATGGCGCTGAACCCTTACCAAGATCCGAACTTCCTACGTTGACAACGACAAAAACGTGAAGCGGAGAAAAAAGCCAAAGCCGCTGCTGAGGCTGCAGCCGATGATACCACTACTTCAATACCTGTCGTTTACGGTAGTCAGCAAAAAAGTCAGTGATCAAATGGTAACGCGTTTTAAATAACGGTACGGCAGCGAATAGCCACACTGGCCACAGTACCCAATCGAGCCACGAAGCTGAAAAAAAGAAACTCCCGACATACAGTTGGTAACTTACCCAGGCGGCCACTGCTGCCCAGCCAACAGCAGGTAAGCCAAACAACCAACCGAAGATCGATTTCTGCTGTGGCAAAACCACACCAAAGGCCAGCGCTAAGGCCAGCAGCTGCAGTAAGCCGTACTGAAACAACCCAGCCTGCCACTGCGAACCACTGGATGCGAGCATCACCGCTAAGCTGATCAATACACCACGTAGCAACCGCCAGCCTGCTCGCTGATCCGTAGGAAATTGCACACTGGTGATGTACATAAACACAATCGCCACCAATAACAAAATGGCCACCGGAGCGATCAACCAGCCTTTGTCGTCCAACCCGGTCTGAGTGGTAATCAGTAACCAGTTGTAGTCAAACAAGGCCATAAAACTAAGGAACGGCAGAAAGATATCAACCGCACAAAAGATGAACATGAGCCAAGGTATTCTTTTCATTAGTGATATTGCCCGTGTTTGCGATTATGCCGAATCCGCATGATATCAACAAAGGAATTAAAGTAATCCCCTAGTTTCACTTTACTGTTCGGGACATCGTGCCATTCTACCGGCATCTCTTTTAAACGTGCACCTAGTAATTGTAATAAGTAAATCAATTCGACATCTCCGGCAAACCGTGTCAGGCGCATCTGTTGAACGGCCTTCTTTACTAAGTTGGTCCGGAACAATTTAAAACCACATTGCGTGTCTCGGTATGTTACCCCAGTCAGTAAACGAATCACCCGGTAGGAGGTTCGTCCCAGCACCTGGCGTGGAAATGACTGCTGCACTGTAATGTGAGCACCGGCCACTTGGCGTGAACCCAACAAGCCATCGTACTGTTCCAGTTCTGGCAGCCATTGATCCAACACCGTAATGGGAGTAGCGCCATCCGCATCATACAATAAAATCCAGTCACTGTTCGCTTGTAAAACACCCGCCCGAAAAGCCGCAAACTTACCAGCATTTTTTTCCAACGACACTACTTGTACATGCGGGTACTTTCCCTGCTCAACGACTTGTTTGGTACCATCAACCGAACCGTCGTCTACTACAATAATCTGGATTGCAAACTGCACCCGCCTAGCATACCACTCTAACTGCGCCAAAGTGGCCGGCAAGCGTTTGGCCTCATTGTAAGCTGGAACAACGATAGTCAGGTTCATTGTAGATAGGATAGTATAGATGGACTGACTTGGCCACACTACATTGACTTCTCTACCCATTTATAGTAGACTATTTAGGATTGCGTAACAGCAAGAATAAAAAGTAAGGTGAGAAGTAGAGTATGGCAAGCAAGTTATATATCGGTGGGCTATCGTATAGCACTACCAACGAAAGCTTACGCGATGCGTTTGCTCAAGCAGGCACTGTAACATCCGCTACAGTGATTATGGATAAGATGACTGGTCGTTCCCGTGGCTTCGGCTTTGTGGAAATGGGCAGTGATGGAGAGGCACAAGCTGCTATCCAAATGTGGGATGGCAAAGAGCTTGATGGCCGCCGCATCAAAGTCAACGAAGCTCGCCCCATGGAGGATCGTCCTCCACGTCGCTCCAACAGTGGTGGCGGCAATGGCGGTGGCAACTGGAACTAAATTGAATCTCAATCTAGTACAAAGCACAGCCCTGTATCCTACGATACAGGGCTGTTGTGTATAACCCTTTTTATTCTTGACGAAATATACTGCGCCTGTTACCATGCTCCTAGTTCTTTAGAAAACTCAAAACTATCAAGAAAGGATCGAGGGATTTGGCCCAATGACATCCTACCAACCTGCTACTTAGTGGTAAGGTGGTCCATCCAACCCTAGCCCATACTTAATAAAAGGTAGCCAGGGAAGATACGTCTACGGTACCACGACTGGTACAATAGGAAACTCTTCACTAAGACACAAGGCTTTTTATTCTAATGCATTAGGGTAAGAAGCCTTTTGTTTTACCTTAGAAATAAGGTAGCAGAGGTACCTGCTGGTCACCCGACCCGCAGGTTCAATCCACCCGGCGATCCATAGGAGGAATTCGCCATGCCACAGGTGTTCGAAACCGCAGACAGCCAGAACCGCGCCGGCAAGCAACGCTTTGCTGTGCAGATGAGCGCCGGCAACCGCGGACAAGCGGAGCGTCAGGCCCACCAACTCGGGCGCGATCGCTTCGGCACCGACTACCAGCTCGACACCGAGCCGGTGCCGGACAACGCACTGCTCCACCGCTTCGTGGTGGTGTGCGGTGATCAGCGTCTGCCGGTCGAAGCGCCGACCTGGTGGTAGTAGTAGGGGGAACAGGGCAGCGTGGGGTTCGTCGAGCGATCGATTCGAGTCCCACGCTGCCCACAGTTTTTTTAACGGCCCCACCTAGACAATGAGGGCTTTTTTATATAGGATAATTGAACCTTTGGAGAGGTGGCAGAGCTGGTTGAACGCGTCGCTCTCGAAAAGCGATATGCCCGCAAGGGTATCGAGGGTTCGAATCCCTCCCTCTCCGCTGGTAAGACTTCTGGAGGATTGGATGAGTGGTTTATATCAGCAGTTTACTAAACTGCCGGCCTGAAAGGGTCCGTGAGTTCGAATCTCACATCCTCCGCACATCTAGTACAATGAACTACGCTGATGCGCAATACATTCTATACAACTGCGGAAAAGGCCTGGGGCGGTATGCTGACAGCGATTGCCAGCGCCCAAGAATCTATCTATCTAGAAATGTATACCCTAGTTGACAACACGCCTGGATATGACTTTTTTGCTTTGCTCAAACGCAAAGCACAGGCAGGGGTCCGTGTTAAAGTCATCATCGATTCTCTCGGCAGTTCCGATTTAAAATCACAAACGGTGACTGCTGTGAGAGCAGCTAACGTTGAACTATTGTTATTTAGCTATTGGCTACGGCGCACACACAAAAAAATACTCATCGTTGATGAAAAAGTAGCCTTTGTGGGTGGTGTCAATATCCACAAATTGTTCAGAAAATGGAATGATCTACAGATCCGTTTAACGGGACCAATCGTCAAAGGCATCACTCGTTCGTTCGCTAGAACGTATGCCCTGTGCGGTGGCAAAGATACTCACTTACTGGCATTCAATGGCAAAAAAAACATTCTCGGAAAAACCAAACTGTGGATCCTAGAACACTGGAAAGCAGATGGCAGAGTACTGTTAAAGCAATACTACAAGACAAACATTAGTCAGGCACAAAAAACCATCACCATCGTTACACCCTATTTTGCTCCACACCGCTGGCTGATTGGTATGCTCCACCAAGCCGTCATGCGTGGCGTTACAGTACATATTCTACTGCCCGAACAGAGCGATCATTGGACAATGGATAGAGTCAGTTACTTTTACATGGAGCGCCTGCACAAATTAGGCATCATCTTCTATTTATCCAAGCAGATGAACCACGCCAAGACAATGCTTATCGACAACCGAGAAGGGTTGGTAGGATCGAACAACATTGATCCGATGTCGTTTCACTACAACATAGAGGCTGGAGTATTTTTCCAAGACAAAGAGATGGTGCGTGAGTTAAAAACCATTATCGAGACCTGGAAAGGAAAATCAGTTGTGTTTGACCCAGCAACAAAAAAACCGCAATGGTTTGATTACCTGATCTCCCCATTCATGCGGATCTTTCAATCGATGCTATAATATAAACATGAAGTTCCCTCACTGGTTACGCCACACTGCCGTGTCAGTAATATCAGTCGCCTGTCTATTATTACCGCAGCATCTACACAGTACTAGCGTTGCCTGGCAACAGACCAACGGACCACTTGGTGGAGTAGTATCTAAGTTAATCACCATTAACGGTGAAGTGATCGCCTCACTGTACTCCGGAGGTCTTTACCGTTACACCACTGACGGTTGGGAACAAATTGGCATCAACTATGGCTTACCGGATAACCGCGCCTTCGATATTGTTGCCGACCCCACAGACTCTACCCGTATCTACACCAGCATGATGATTGCCTGTGGGTCATATTCAACGGATGGTGGAGATTCGTGGGAGGCAATGTGCGGCACGATGTTAGAAGATTTAGGCATCGATAATTTTAGTTCAGATACAGTGCTGGTTGACCCTAGTGACCCATCGATCATTTACCTAGCGGGGCGTGATCACGATAACACTGCAGAGGTGTTACGTTCCACTGATCAAGGTGTTCACTGGGAAGTCTGGTCAACCTTTTCTGATGTGGAGTACTTCAATCACTTAGTCGCCTTCGATAACAAATTCTACTTAGCCACGCGCACAGATGGTGTGTATGTCTCTGACGACTCTGGTGCTAGCTGGACTACCCTTAATGCCGGTCTCAACGAAACAGGTATGATCCGTTTTGCGACCAATACGGATACGAACCAACTGTATGTAGCCACCGGTCTGTTTCAATATAATGTCCGCACTGGTGGCAATATCTACACTTTGTCAGCAGACCAGACAACCTGGGAGGCAGTAACTGGTCCGGATGAAGTCACAGGCATCGCTTGGAATGATGGCCGACTGTGGGCAGGGACAGTAGATGGTGAAGTCTGGCGGACGAATAATAGTGGGGCCTTAAAATTACGTAATGCAGATAACTTAGCTCCGGGTTTTGTCGGCGAATTTACGTTCACTGCCGACCAACTGTTTATCGGTGTTGGTGGTTACGGTGTATATACCTCCACGGATCATGGTCAAACAGTGCAACCGAACAATGCCGGACTAAAGAGTATGGCCATGCGTGAAATTATTGTGCACAAAAATAATCCAGACAAGTACTATGCCTTAACCTTTGACCGCTTCGGACTATACCGCACTACGAATGGCGGTGATTCTTACAAAGTGATTGCTCCGGATAACTATTTTTTAACGATGGTAGTCGACCCCCAAGATTTTAAACACCTCTATGCTGGTAGTGGTGATTACTTTTATGATATCCAGGTGAAGGGTAAAACGGCGACCGTGACCACACGCGACACACCTGGGCCACGAACCGGCAACATCACAACCTTGGCTGTACACCCAACCAATAGTAAAATTGTCTTGGCTGGGATATCGAATGGCATTGAGTCGCCGGATGGTTCGGGTGTCTACCGCAGCACAGATGCAGGTAGGACTTGGAAACGTTCCAAAGGAGTACCACGTAAAGGTGTCTTTTCTATTATCTACAATCCAAATAATCCCCAGGTCGTCTACGCGGCTGCCTTTAGCGGTGGCGTGTATAAAAGTGATAATGGTGGTAAACGATTTAGCCAAATTGGCGGGGATGCCTTGCAGTACACCTACCGTCTAGCGATGTCACCAACTGACCCCGATATCTTGGTTGCCGGTTCAAACTTATTTCTGGCTGGTTTAAGCACTGCCGATCAAACCTCTGGGTTATATGGCGGCATCTTTAAAACTACTGACGGCGGTGATAGTTGGACAGAGATCACAGCAGGGATACGGACGTACTTTGACGATGGTGGTGCTGAGGGTGAAGAGTTTGAAGTATGGAAATATAACTTCGGTCACCTACCAAACTACGAAATGATGTTGATCAGTCCAACTGACCCGGATGTGATCATTGTCGGACAACATGGGGAAAATGTTGTTGTCACAAATGACAGTGGCGCCACTTGGTCTAAGCCAGTCAGTGGTATGATTCCAGGCAGCATGCATAATTACGCCTACTGCTTAGGAACCAACCTGGACTTTGAACGCATTTATTCGTGCACCTGCGGACGTGGCATGTTCCGTGGCACATTTTCAGCTGAAACCCAAACCTTAAGCTGGGACGATACAACTACAACTGAACCAGCCGATGCATCACAACCCAGTACCGCTGCAGAAGCACGCGACCGGATATTGTCGGAAGTAGATGTGCACCAACACTAGTCAGTACACTACTGAGCAGAGCAGTTGCTTAGTTTAATCACCTTAATATGCTCAGCATTCGTACTGTCTTCAGGAAAATATTGGGTATGTTTCACTCGACATAATTGTAGTAAACGTCTTTCCACCAAATTCGCTGGGTCGTACACTTTCCAGTCAGTCAGTAAAACTAACCAAACTGTCTTATACCCACTGATCAACTGATCAATCTCTTGTATGTTGTCTGGGTTGAAAATAGCTTGACCATTGTACATCACCTGGCTGACTTCTAGGTCATTATTTCTAACCAACGAATTAGGGAAAGCTCCAGC
>JACQPW010000031.1 GCA_016207285.1 Candidatus Kerfeldbacteria bacterium
ATCATGAAGCTAGTCTGAAACATGGTTTTCGTATTACCTTACCCATTATTATCGCGCTGATTTATTTTAGTTTTCTTGCTGGCCAAGTGTTACTCAAAAAAATCAATCTTCACTGCAGTATTCCATTTGCAGTGTTGTCTGTTCTGGCCATTGTACTGTATGCAATTTCTTTGCAAGCTATCGCCTACGGCAGTGTACTTTCACACCAAGGTATTTTTGCCACCTTACTTAATCTAAAGCCCTATATAATGGTGACAGCGTTTAGTACTCTGTTAGTACTGTTGTTATTGTTCCCACGCTTCAAATCGCCTAAAAAGTATAGTCTACTTGTTACCTGTGTACTGGCTTTGTTTATAGTAAAACTAGTGCCATTCTACTTTGAAAACCGCCAGGCACTAGACCTCTATGACTATGATTACGGCTTAGCAGCAGCTACTCCGCTACTGCAACAGCCTGCCGCAGCGAATACAAAAATACTCAGTAATATGAATCCAAACAAGCTGCAATACTATGCCGGAGATCTGCACTTATCAACGGATGGGGTCACCCCCATTGTCCGGACGTTTAGCCAACGCTATCCAACCTTATATTATGGTTATCTGACCGATGGTGATTTGTTAGATCAACTAGTGACCAATAACATCAATACAGTATTGTTAAGTAACGATAAAATTGATGAGAGTTTTCGCCATATCCTTGAGGCAGTCGTTGCGGCACATCCTACGGCCTTTACAAAAATATTTGAACGCTACAAGCAAGATCGCTTACAGTGGGCTATTTACCAGTTTAATGCTCAAGCATTGTAATGATCTATATCGTCATTGCTGTCCATAACCGCTTGGCTGCCACCCTAGAATGTTTGCACTGTATTACTCAACAAACCTACCGCGATTTTAAAATCATTCTGGTCGATGATGGCTCAACTGATGGTACGAGCCAAACGATTGACCAACACTATCCCGGCACTACGATTCTCCACGGGGATGGTCAATTATGGTGGACCGGCGCCATGGCCAAAGGCGTGCAACATGTGCTTGAACGTGCCACCGACACGGATTATGTATTAAGTTTGAACAATGATGTCACGTTTGAGCCAAACTATTTAGCTCAATTGGTACAAACGAGCCAAAGTTACCATACTGCTATTGTGGGATCATTATGTAAAGATGTGATTGATCGAAACCAAATTCATGATGCCGGTATCACGATGCATTGGTATAAATACCAATATGGCCAGCTCGCTTACAACCCAGTGATCACGGTGGCTACGGCAGTAGATACTATTTCTGGACGCGGCGTACTCATTCCAGTGAGCGTGATTAAACGGATCGGCAATTTTGCATACCGCAGCTTACCTCACTATGGCGCAGATTATGAATTCGGCTTTCGGGCTAAAGCCGCTGGTGTTCCATTAGTGGTTGACTATGGTGCAGTGGTCTATTTAAAAAACGACTTAACCGGCTTTCGCCCCACAGCTCACGTCTTATCCTATCGTGACGAGTGGCGCCGGCTGTTTTCAATCAAATCACCAGCTAATGTCATTGTCCATCTGAAAATTATTTGGAAGCATTGCCCCCATTTTGGTCTTAAGTTATTTGATATCTGTTACATCATTGCTGGTAATCTGTTCATTGCCAGTAAGAATACGCTGTTGTATACTCTGCAACTATGCAGTCTACGAAAATCCTCATCCTAGATACCTATTATGCACACTTCGTGCAGCAGGTTTACCGTGACCAGCCAGATTTAGCTTCCAAATCATATCAAGAACAATTAGCCGTTTTTTTGGGCTATCATTTTGGAACAGGCGATTCGTATTCCTACTACTTACGACAACAGGGATACGAAGTAATCGATGTGATCGCAGATAACTTGACCTTACAACTGCAGTGGGCCAAGGAACATGCACTCACTGTCCGGCAATGGCCGCGCCTGCCACTGTTTAGTCAGTATACCGATCGGTTACCATTGTATCGTATTTTAGAAGCCCAAATTGCGGAATTCCAACCAGATATTCTCTACTGCCAGAACTTAACATTCTGTGATCCGGTGTTTTTGAAGAAGTTAAAGCGCCAAGTGAAACTAGTGGTTGGTCAGATTGCCTGCCCATTGCCACCAAGCATATTTTTAAAACCCTTTGATTTAATCTTAACTTCATTCCCTCATTTTGTACCACGTCTGCAAGCCATGGGTATTCAAGCAGAATATTTTAAGATCGGTTTTGAAGAACGCCTAGTACCACTACTGGCAGATGTCACTGAAAAGAAATATGATGTTGTCTTTATTGGTGGGTTTTCTAAAGTGCATCGAGACAGTGCTCAGGCTTTGGAACAATTGGCGTCCGTGGTACCGATAGATGTGTGGGGATATGGCATTGAAACCTTGCCGGCAGCGGCTAAACTGCGTGAGCGTTATCATGGTGAAGCTTGGGCTCTGGACATGTACCGTATCATTACACAAGCCAAAATTTGTATTAATCGGCACAGTTCAGCCGCGGCCAACTATGCCAATAATATGCGCTTATTCGAAACGACCGGTTTAGGCACATTTTTACTGACTGATCAAAAACAAAACTTAGCTGACCTCTTTGCCATTAATCAAGAAGTTGTAGCTTATGGCTCAGCCGATGAGTTAATTTCTAAAGTGCGCTATTATTTGAAACAGGATGTCGAACGTGAAGCCATTGCCAAAGCTGGTCAACAGCGCACGCTACAAGATCATACCTATCGTCAGCGCATGCTAGAGTTAGATCAAATTCTAAAACGCTACCTATGAAAACATTGCTCAATAAATTCTTTGGGGTATCAGGCGGTCATCAGGTTATTACGCGTGTCGAAGCTGAACGTTTGCAACTAGATACGCAATGGCAAGATCCAGACTTACCGCAGAAGCAATTGGAGATTGTAAAACGCGAACTGGCACAAATCAAAGCCAACCACAAATTTCCCGCCCACATGCAAGCGCTGATTGATCAGATGAAATTATTAGCACTCACTAAACCAACCGTACTCGAAATTGGCTGTTCCAGCGGCTACTACAATGAAATTCTGCAGTTGGCTGGTGTAGACATGCAGTATACTGGTTGTGACTACTCATCTGCTTTTATTGACTTGGCTAAACAGTTTTACCCAAGTTTGCCATTCGATGTCTGTGATGCCACTGCTCTACCTTACCAAGATCAACAATTTGATATCGCTATTTCTGGCTGTTGTATTTTACACATCCTGGATTATCCTAAAGCTATTCAAGAAACTGCCCGGGTATCAAAACGCTATGCTGTGTTTAGTCGCACACCAGTGATCCATTTAGCTCCCACAACCTACACCAAAAAAATGGGTTATGGTGTACCCATGATCGAAATCATCTTTAACGAAACCGAGCTGCTGCGTTTTTTCCACGCTGCCGGTTTGCGCGTCATAGACATCATCACCTTTGGCAAGGGGCCACACCTACCAGGCAGCAAAGAATCGACCTTTAGTAAAACCTATCTGTGCGAAAAAGTTTAAGCGGCTGGCGCTAGCTGTTTGACTTGTTCACAGACATACCGTGCCTGCTCTTCCGTTAAAGCCAGTCCAGATGGCAAATATAAACCATTGGCAGCGATATAATCAGTGTTTGGGAAATCACCCATCTTGCCAAAGCGTTCTAACAATACTGGCTGAACGTTTGGTGAGTAGAAGAAATCTCGCGTATCAACCCCACGCTCCTTCAACCGAGCCCGGAGGGTGTCTTTATCCATGCCAAACTTGTCAGGGTCAACCAACACGCCATACATCCAGTAGACATTTTTGACATACGACTTGGTTACTGGTAAGCGTAACCCCGGTATGACAGATAAGTGTTCCCGATAAAAATCCGCCATCCACTGTTTTTTGGCAATGTACTCCTCAATATGTTTAATCTCACCACACCCAATGGCAGCCTGCACATTGGTGAGACGATAATTATAACCGACTTGTTCATGAATAAACCGTTTCGCGTCAGAATGGTATAAATCTTTTAGCTTTCGGCATCTGTGCGCCAGGGCATCATCATTGGTGAGTACCATTCCGCCTTCACCAGTGGTGACAATTTTATTCCCGTAAAAGCTGAAACATGACAGTTCAGACATGGTCCCGCATTTCTTGCCTTTATATTCTCCACCATGTGCTTCGGCAGCGTCTTCAATCACATGGAGGTTATGCTGCTTGGCTAAGGCAAGGATCTCATCCATCTCACAAGCGTGCCCGTAAATGTGCACTGGTAAAATAGCTTTAGTGCGACTGGTGATGTGCGCTTCAATCTGCTTCACATCTATATTATAGGTTTCTAATTCACAATCCACGAAGACCGGTTTAGCACCCGTATATAATACAGCTAAGATAGTCGACATCATGGTAAAGGCGGGTACAATCACCTCATCATCCGGACCAATATCAACCGCCAGTAACGCCACGTGCAAAGCGGCCGTTCCATTCGACACCGTAATGCCGTGTTTCATTCCAAGGTAACTGGCAAAGTCACGCTCAAACTCTTCCACGAATTTTCCAGCGGAAGAAATCCAACCGGTGTCCATCGCTTCTGCCACATTGCGTTTGGCTTCAACAGAAATGAATGGGGAATTAACCGGAACGTTCATTCGCCTGGTTTAAAAATCTTAGCTTTGGTATCACCTGGATACGGCCCTTGTTTGATTTCGATGATCCGACATTTTTTCAATACCCGAAACCCATGCCCACCAGCCACCGACAAAATAAAATCTCCAGGTCTCAAAATAACTTTTTTGACTACCGTCCAGTCATTACGATAAATGGTTGCCTCTAATTCACCACTAGCAATATATAAAAATTCCTGTGTGGTGTTGACCTTATAGCGCAAATTTCGATGACGATGCGCCTTAATTTTTTTACCACCAGGATGTTGTAATAAACCTACCTGCAGAGGATAAGATTGAGGAGTCAAAAACTTCACCCCATCAGCCTGCAAACGACGTCTAAACACCATGGCTAAGATTCTCCGGCCGTCCTTAATTTCAAGAAAATCTTGCATAGGGGCTAGTATAATGAATTTGCCAGTACAACACAAGTCCCCTATACTAATGCCTATGTCTAGGCAATTTATCCGGTTTTGCATTATTGGTACCATCAACACTGGCGTTGATTTTAGTATTTATTTTATCTTAACTCGGACACTACCATTTTGGACTGCACATCTGGTGAGTGCCTCGGTACTAGCGTTTCTGATCGCGAACACAAACAGTTATTTTTTAAATCGCTACTGGACATTTCAAGCTCAGCTTGGTCAACACCGACATCAATACCCTAAATTTCTGGCCATATCGCTGTGTGGCTTGGCTCTGAGTGCCTCCCTGTTCCATTTACTTGTCAATGTATTGGGTAGTAATGATATTATTGCCAAAGTAACTGTCACTGGAATTGTCCTGATGTGGAATTATACAGCTAATAGACTGTGGACATTCCGCCATGCGTTATAATTTTTGCACACTGTTTGATAAAAATTACTGCACGCGCGGCCTAGCCTTGCACGCTTCATTAGTACGTCAGGCGAAAGACTTTACACTCTGGATATTGTGCATGGATGATGTCGTCTATGACATTCTGACCAAACTAAAATTAGAGCAGGTTGAGTTAATCCGATTATCCGAGTTAGAAGATGACGAACTATGTCGAGTCAAAACTACTCGCACGGCCGTAGAATATTGTTGGACACTGACGCCGTCCCTACCACTCTATATTCTCACCCAACATCCGGAATTAGATCATATCACTTATCTTGATGCGGATACCTATTTCTTCTCCAGTCCACAACCGCTCTATGATGAGTGGAAGGATCAGTCCATCCTGATTGTCAGCCACAACTATGCACCACGGTTTAACTATAAAGTCGCGGAGTCTGGCATTTATAATGTTGAATTTCTCATCTTTCGCAACGATGCCAACGGCCTAGCCTGTTTACGCTGGTGGCGTGAGCGGTGTAATGAATGGTGCTACTTCCGCTTTGAAGACGGTAAATTAGGTGACCAGATGTACTTAAATGACTGGCCAACACGCTTCCATAAGGTAGTCGTGGTGCAACACTTGGGTGGCGGTGTGGCTCCGTGGAATATTGAACGCTTCCGCTTTCACCAGGAACAGAACCAAGTGATGATTGATGATTTGCCAGTGATTTTTTTTCACTATCACGCCTTTAAGCTCTATGCCGCTGACGCTTACGACCCTCTAGTAGGTTACTACTATTGCCCGGCCCTAATCCGCCGGCTCATCTACCGGCCTTATGCCCAGGCATTGCAGCAAAGTTTACAACGGATCCAGACAATCCAGCCAGATTTTAATTTTGGCTTCACCACTATTACCCCATTGCAACGATTCCGTCGGCAGGTGATGTTACAACTGATGAACCTACCACCCCTGAGCTGGGCGTATCGGCTCTGGAGACGTTAATTTATTGATTCACGATCTTACAGATCTGCCGTACATTGGCTCGAGTTAAACCTGGATACATTGGTAACGATAGAGCCTGCTGGCTTATCAGTTCACTGTGGGGTAATCGATAGGTTTTTTCCAAGAAGTCGAAGGCGGGCAACTTGTGTAACGGCCAGGGGTAATGCACTTGGGTAATGATGCCAGCTTTGGCTAGGGTTTGCTGCAACCGATCCCGTTGCTTGCTACGTACCACATACAAATGATAGACATGACGCACACCTTTGGTCACAACCGGTTTAGTGACTGTAGTGCCGTCTAACCAAGCATCATACCAAGCAGCCACTTGCTGGCGTTTGGCAATGAACTGATCTAAGTGCCCCAACTTCACCCGTAAAATAGCCGCTTGTAACTCATCCAAACGCGTATTATGGCCAACAGCGGTATGATAATACTTACTGGTTTGATGACCATTGTGGAGCAGACGAATCTTAGCTGCTAATCCTTTATTGTTCGTTAAAACCGCTCCACCATCACCAATACCCCCTAAGTTTTTGGTCGGATAAAAACTGTAGCACGCCAAATCACCAAATGTGCCAACCCGCCGCTTACCAACCATGGCACCATGGGCTTGGCAACAATCTTCAATCACCTTGAGCTTGTGACGTTTAGCAACCTTCATGATGGCTACAATATTGCAAGGTTGGCCAAACAAGTGCACTGGAATAATCGCTTTAGTACGTTTCGTAATCGCTCGTTCAAGTTGTGTTTCATCGATTTCAAAGGTATCTGGATGCACATCCACAAACACTGGCGTCGCACCCGCATAGACAACTGAAAAAGCGGAATAAGCCGCCGTCATCGGTGTGGTAATCACTTCATCTCCTGGTCCAATCTCTAAAGCCTTCAAAGATAAAAATAAAGCATCCGTACCGTTACCAACGCCAATGGCATACTGCAAGCCGGAGTAATGAGCAAAGTCTTGCTCGAAACTAGCGACCTCTTTGCCTAACACATAAATGCCACTGTCCAGTACGCGCTGAATAGCTTGTTGGATCGGCTTCTTTAATAACGTGTATTCGTCTTTAGGATAAGAGGTATAAAGTGGCATAATCTGAATTATAAATTACCAATAGTATTTACGATTTTTGCGATAATAGGCAAAAGTGCGACGCACAGCATCAACTAATGTAATCCGCGGTTTCCAACCCAACTCAGTTTTAATTTTGGTATAGTCACCGTAGTAATCACCAATATCAATCCGTTTCTTTTCTGGTGGAAATGGTGTCAGGGTATATTTGCCTTTCCCATTGACCTTAATCATCAGTTTAGTCAAATCTAGTAAACTGATCGGCTCTCCGCCCAAGTTGTACACTTGACCAATGGCGGCTGGTTTGGTACCAGATAGCAGTAGAGCCGACACCACATCATCGACATCATTAATATCCCGCACCTGTTTGCCATCACCAAATAAGTTGATAGTTTTACCCTCAATCAACAACCGGATAAAAAAAGGAATGAAGCCCTGGCGATTATGTTTCATCAACTGACGCGGGCCAAACGTATTGGTCAAACGGAGTGACACTGTTTTTAGGCCATACACATTATGATACAGCGTGTGATACCACTCACCAGCTGCCGTATTAATACCGTTGACATCTACCGGACTAATCGGATGTTGCTCATCGACTGGTAAATACTGCGGCTTACCGTAAATTTGCCTGGTCGAAGTGAGCACCACCACCGCTTTAGGATTGTGATGGCGAACCGCCTCTAACAATGATAATTGAGCCGTGCAATTAATCTCTAAATCCGCATACGGATCCGTCATACTATCAATATGACTCAACTGCCCAGCTAAGTTGAAAATAATATCTTGATCACGTACCAGGTAGTTAATGCCGTACTTGTCACGCATGTCCGAAATGTTGACGGTCACCTTATTTTTGACTGGTGCTATATTAAAAAAATTACCACCATAATCATCGATCATGGAGTCAAGGATCGTCACTTTGGCACCGAGTTCAACTAACCGGATAGCCAAGTTACTGCCGATAAAACCTAAACCGCCCGTTACTAAAACGCGCTTATTGCGATACTGATTACTGTGGGTGGGAGATTTTTTGGAAGACATCTTCAAGCTGAGCAATCACCTGATCGCGTTCATAGCGTTCAGTAAATAAACGCTGGGCATTAGTGCTTAATTTCGCCCGTAGTATAGCATCAGGTAACAGGTGGGTCAATTTGTCAACAATTAGCGCGGTTTGATTTTCTAGGGTATAACCAGCCTGATAGGCATCTAACCAAGGTAGCTCCGCTTGAGGTGTAGTGATGACAGGCAAGCCAAAGCTCAAGGCCCGTACGGCGGCTAAAGAAGTCTCCTCATAGTATGTGGGCGTAATGACAAAGTAATCAGCATCTAGATAACAAGCAGCATTATCACTACCATATAACGGTCCAGTTTGAATCACCTGATCACCTAAGCCCAGCTGTTTAATCAGCATGTTCAACTGGTTGAGGTAACCGTCATCACGCCCCACAATCACCAGTTTAATATCTTGTTGGGCTAACCGTTGGCAGACAGCTGCAAAACTATTTAATAAGACATCCAGACCTTTTAACTTATTTAACCGACCCACGAAGAGTAGCAACTTCGTAGTCGTTGGAATTTTATAGTGCGCACGAAACTGCCCTCGTTGCGCCAGTTCTTCAACTGTCGGCTGTGTTTCCATCAGCGGCATCAAGTACACTTGTTCAGAACGTCCGCCTAAAGTTTGATAATCCTTGGCTTCATGTTCAGTTTGGGCAATCAACAGGTTAGCGCGTTGGATCAAGCGCTTTCCCCGCACAGCATCATACACTACTTTCAACGGGTATTTTAGGTCAGGCGGTTTTTGAATTTGTCCAAAGGCTGCCAGCACGTAAGGCTTATGTTGTTGCCATAATAGCGGTGCTGCGGCTGCGTTTAACCAATGCCGAAAATCAGATAGCAATACTAAATCAGCTGTTTGAATGGAAGCAGTCAGTTGTTGTCGATACTGCCGTGGCAGAATAATTTTAGTTTTCCAAGCTAGTGTATTACTCAGGGTGGGAAAACGATACACCTGCACTCCGCCTAACCGCTCACTAGCCGGTTGGGCCCGCTGACTAGCGTCCAACACATCTGTGGTTAAAACAGTCACCTCATGCCGCTGAGCCAAACTACGAGCAATCATACTCATCAAGCGCGGTGGGCCGCCATACGCCCAAGCGGGTTCGTAATACGGGATGACGATTAACAATTTCATCGGATCACCTTATACACTAACACAATCAATGCACTATGTACTTGATGTAGCCATAAAATAAACCAGTTATGTGTATACCGCTTAGCCACCGCATACTCTTGTTGAAATTGTTGCACATAACCCCGGCCACTTTTTGAGGTGGCGTATAACCGAAAACCAGCCAAGTACCGCCTGATTGGTGTGCCCGGGTAACGTTGTCCAAACCGACACCATAATTCGTAATCCATCACTAGGTGTTCAGCTGTATTCAGATAACCAATAGTAGTGAGTAGGTCTCGTCTCCAAAAAACAGCCGGTTGAGAAACGTAGTTCACAATTAACAATACCCAATACTGGTAAATATAACCAACCATATTTTTGTACCAGGTCACTGGTTTGGCAATCTCCTGATCGGCTGCATTAATAATACGACAACGACCATACGCCCACTGCGCATCTGGATGAGCAAACGTCTGTGCAATAGTTTGTAGTGTACCAGGGTAGTACAGGTCGTCAGAGTTCAAAAAAGCGACGACATCACCGGTGGCTAGCCGTAGACCTTTGTTAATCGCATCCGATTGACCCTGATCTGGCTCTGACAGCCAATGCATTCGCTGATCTTGGCCCGCAAACCGCTTAATCATTTCAACTGATCCATCAGTAGAAGCCCCGTCCACTACAATATATTCTAAT
>JACQPW010000032.1 GCA_016207285.1 Candidatus Kerfeldbacteria bacterium
ACACATAGGTATGCACAGCTCTATACACTGTTAGAGGTATAACTTTTGTTTAATTAAGACTACATCTTGGCTTAACTTCTCATTCACAACTAGATCTTTTTGGATTTTGTTGAAGGCGTGCATTGCGGTGGTGTGGTCGCGACCACCTAGCTCTTGGCCAATGGTCGGGTAAGAGGCGGTCATTTCTTCGCGCATAATATACATCGCAATCTGGCGAGGAAAAACCAACTCTTTCTTACGTGAACTGCCGGTAATAGATTCAACTGGAACATTGTAGTATTCAGCAACGGCCAACAATACTTGTTTAGCCGTCATAGCACCACGTTTTGGAGCTTGTACCAAGGAAGATAACAGCCCCTTAACACTCTCAATAGTGGGGCGGGTGTTCGTTAGTTGTTTGGCTGCTACAACCCGGTTTAAGGCCCCTTCTAGCTCACGAATGTTGTTTTGGACAATGGTAGCGATGAACTGAATAATATCGTCTTCTAGTTGAATATTCTTCTCTTGGCACTTTGTATTGAGGATGGCGATCCGGGTTTCTAAATCAGGTGCTCCCACGTCTACAATCATCCCCCATTCGAATCGAGAAACCATTCGATCCTCAAGCGTTGGAATGGCCTTGGGCGGTCGGTCGGAACTAATAACGATTTGCTTGTTATTTTGATGAAGGAAATTAAAGGTATGAAAAAACGCCTCTTGGGTGCCTTCCTTACCAGCCAAAAACTGGATGTCATCTACCAGCAAGACGTCGACTGAACGGTACTTATTTTTAAACGAATCTGCCTGCCCCATGGTTACAGACTTAATGTATTCATTAGTAAAAGTCTCACACGGGGCATATAAGACGCGCTTGCCGGCGAACTTGTGCATGATGGCATTACCAACGGCTTGCATCAGGTGGGTTTTTCCTAGACCGACACCACCATAAATAAACAGTGGGTTATAAATAGTGGCTGGGTTTTCGCTCACTGCTCGGCAGGCGGCATAGGCTAACTCAGTCTTTTTACCGACCACAAAGGTTTCAAACGTGTGCCGAGGGTTGAGTTCGGGGTTAGTAGGCGGGACTGCAACTGGCTTAACGCGAATGGGAGCGGCCGCAGCTGGCGGCGTAGTAGCCGGGCGGCTAGGCGCTGATTTAACTTGAGCAGCCTCGGTTGTTGGCTTGACCGGTTCTGGAGCCACGACAACTTCGCGCTTACTAATAGGGGCCACTTTAAAGGCCACCTGTTTAATGCCTCCCTCAGTGATGTGTTGTAACGATTTAAGAATTTTAGGGTGATACTTATTTTCCATCCAGGTTTTAGTGAAGGCATTTGGCACGCCCACCACCACCCCATGGCTGTTATACTCGAGAATAAAGGTGTTTTTGAACCAAGTAGTAAAGTTTGCTTTCGTGAGGGTCAGTTCGAGCTCCCCAAGACAGGCGTCCCACAGTTGTTTTGAATCCATAGGCGCTTATACTAGCACACAACAATCAGCGGGACACTGTTGACAAGGTGTGGAGAAACTGTGTATAGTTCGCCTATGCCAAAGAGAACCTACCAACCAAAAAAACGAACACGCACTAAAGAGCATGGTTTTCGAAAACGCTCACGTACCCCGAGCGGTCGTCGGGTGCTAACCAGCCGACGCCGTAAAGGACGCGCCCGTTTAGCGCAGTAAAATGTTGCCCAGGCAACAGCGGTTACGTTTGAGTGCAGATATCCAGGCAGTGTACGCTCGGGGGATGAAATCATATCACCCCCTGTTTCGTTTGTTAGCGTTGCCAACAAAATTAGCGCAGTCTCGAGCCACGGTAGTGGTTTCCAAACGAGTAGATAAGCGCGCCGCGGTACGTAACCAGGTCAAACGCCGACTGCGTGCGCTACTATTACGCCGACTAAAGACATTGTCTCAGCCGCACGACGTTGTCTTGCTGGTTCAGCCTAAGGCGGCCAAAGCGACGGCGGCAGAATTGGGGCAAGTGTTAGATACGCTGTTAAACAAGCTGCGCCTACTATGATGCACTTGCTCTACTTCCCGCGCTACGCCGTGTTATGGTTGATTCGGGTCTACCAAGCGACGTTATCGCCTGATCACGGTTGGTTTGCTGGTCTTACGTTTCATGGTTGTCGGTACTACCCCAGTTGTTCTGTGTACACCTATACAGCAATTGAGCGGTATGGCATAATCAAAGGCGCTTATTTAGGAAGTAAACGGATTTTGCGCTGTACTCCATTTACCGCTGGAGGCTACGACCCCGTGCCACAGCGCCCAACTAAAACACCACGATGAACATTATTACCCAGATCTACAACACAATCTTGTACGAACCAATCTTCAATGCGATGATTTGGCTGTACCATGTTTTGCCAGGGCACGATATGGGGGTGGCCATCATTGTTTTGACCCTAGTGATCAAGGTGCTGTTGTTTTGGCCGTCGTTATCAGCCTTGAAATCGCAAAAAAAGCTGCAGGAGACGCAGCCAATGATTGCTGAAATCCGAACCAAGTACAAAGACAACAAGGAAGAAATGGGCAAGCAGTTGATGGAGTTTTACAAGACCAATAAAGTGAATCCGTTCTCGTCCTGTTTGCCACTGATTATCCAACTGCCTATCTTGATCGCTTTGTATCGGGCCTTTTTTCATGGTTTGCAGGTAGACGCCAGCACGGGTCTATTGGCAGTCGAACAAGTAGAGCACCTCTATGGCTTTTTAGGGGACGTGTACTTAACCCAGTCCATTGATACCACCCTATTTGGTTTGGTGAACCTAGCTACCACGCATAACATCGCCTTCGCGTTGTTAGCTGGTGCGGCGGCTTTTTTTCAAGCCAAAACTATGCAGGCCAAACGCGCTGTGGTTAAAACTGCTGGCAGCAAGGACGAAGATATTGCTTCAGCCGTTAATAAGCAAATGATGTACTTAATGCCAGTGATGACCGTAGTATTCGGTTACCAGTTTCCAGCCGGTGTAACACTGTACTGGTTGGTGTCTACCCTGTTCAGTCTAGGGCAACAGTTGTATTTTTTCCGAGTGCGTAAAAGTTGGGTAAAAACCAAACCAGACGACAAAGGTAAAGCCATCAGCGCTCCGCAGAGTCAAACAAAGTAGCAATCTCTCCCTCGACTGCTAGTATGCGGTGATTGATCGTAGCGCCTAAGCTGAACTGAATGGTTCCTAAGGTATGTCCGCGCCACAGCTCTGGTGCGCGTTCTGGCCATTCTACCACTACTAAGGCACGTGGGTTGGCTAGCCAGGTAGGTAGATCCAGTTCCGTAATCATCGAGCTATCTTCGATGCGGTATAAATCAAGATGCACTAACTGGTGAATAACCGGGTGATGAGTATCGTAGAGGTTTAAGAGGGTGAAGGTTGGGCTGGTAATGGTGCGTTGAATACCGAGCGCTTCCGCTAACCCTTGTACAAAAGTGGTTTTGCCTGATCCTAACTCACCGGCTAATAAAAGCGCACCGCCGGTGGTTAAACCAGCGACTAGTTTTCGCGCGAAGGCACGGGTGACGCCATCGCTGGCAGATTGACAAAGCGCTTTTTTCATGATATATTAGTATAATCATATGGCTGAACTTCGTCCAGATCGCATCGAAACTTTGCTATTAACAGCGGTATCACACGGCGCCTCGGACGTGCATATTGTTGTCGGCCATCAGCCGCTGTTTCGGATCGATGGCAAGCTGGTTGAGGTAGAGACAGAGGCTATTTTGACGCCACAGGACACACACGATCTGGTGATGTCTATGTTGAACCCTGAACAAGAGCGCAAGTTTTCACAAGAGCGCGAATTAGATTTTGCTTACGCTGTAAAACAGACCGCACGTTTTCGTGTGAATGCACATTGGGAGCGTGGTTACGTGGGAATGGTAGCCCGTATTGTGAATGCCAATCCGCCGACGATGGAGCAAATTGGTTTGTCGCAGCAGGCCGTGATTGAACTAACCCGCATGCGGCAAGGGCTAGTGTTGCTGACGGGCCCTACGGGATGCGGTAAGTCCACATCACTGGCTGCGATGGTGGAACAAATTAACCGTGAGCGGAAAGCGCACATTGTAACCTTGGAAGACCCAGTAGAGTTTTTATTTACTTCAAAAGAAAGTATCATTCGGCAACGTGAGCTACACAGGGACTTCTTGTCTTTTGCTGAAGCCTTGAAGCACATTGTGCGGCAGGATCCCAATGTCATCATGGTGGGAGAAATGCGCGACTTAGAAACGATTGCTGCTGCTTTAACCGTGGCAGAAACGGGCCACTTGGTGTTTGCCACTTTACACACGAATGGATCGGCAGAAACGATCGATCGCGTTATTGATGTCTTTCCTCCGTTTCAACAGCATCAAATTCGTCTGCAATTATCCTTAGAACTAAGAGCGGTGATCTCACAAGTACTGTTACCAGGTATTAGCGGTGGTCGGGTAGCGGCACGGGAAATCATGATGAACACACCGGCGGTATCCAACTTGATTCGTGAAAATAAAGTGGCCCAACTACAGACGGTCATGCAAACTTCGGCGCAAGAAGATATGGTGACGCTGGATCAAGACATTAAGCGTCTGTACCAAGAGCGACAGATTAGCCGCGACGTGGCTAGAGTGTATATGGAGAACCCGGAGCTCTTGCCATAGTGAGGAAGATTGGCTACAGTAACGAAGCTTTTCGGACAGTTGGCCCTCGTAGCTCAACGGATAGAGCACTGGTCTTCGGAACCAGGGACGTAGGTTCGATTCCCGCCGAGGGCACAACACAGCAGTCCCCGTAGCTCAGTTGGTAGAGCAGTCGCCTCTTAAGCGAATGGTCACTGGTTCAAATCCAGTCGGGGGCACATGACCTAAAACAAAACACCGCCTAGTTGGCGGCGTTTTTATGATAACTATTTAGTGCCCTTTAAGGAATCCTTCAACGCTTTACCGGCTTTAAACTTGGGTACCAGCACCGCAGGCATTTGGATTTTTTGCGTCGGATGGAGCGGGTCAACACCTAAGCGAGCGCTACGCACCCGGGAAGAGAAGCGACCAAAGCCAGTTAAGTTGACCACTTGGTCAGCACTAATAGCATCGGTAATTATTTCCAGCAACGCATCCATCATCGTCTCCACTGATTTCTTGCTCAAGTTGGTTTTTTCGGCAATAAGGCCGATCAAGGTAGCCTGGTTCATACGGTCAGTATATTATGCGCTCACTACGCGGTCAACGCGTTCTAGGTGCACTACAGAACCGGTGTGCGGGTCGATCTCAATTAAGACTGAGTTGAACAATACTGGACCATCTTCCGCCGGGGCTAGTGCCCCAGGTGTTTGGGTCAAGAAGCGGTTTAAAACCTTAGCCTTATCTGCTCCAATCACCGAATCAGCTGCCGCCACAGAACCGAGATCGCACACCAAACCAGTGCCATGGTTTAAGATGCGCAAGTCAGCGGTTGGCACATGAGTGTGCGTACCTACCACCATAGAAACACGTCCATCTAAGTGCCAGGCCAGAGCCTGCTTCTCACTAGTGGCTTCCGCATGAATGTCGACTAAGATAGCAGCAAAGTCTTCGCGCTTGAACTGCTTCAAAATTTCATCCACACAGTAAAACGGACTATCTGCCTGTTGCGGCATGAACACTTGTCCAGCCAAGTTAATCAATAGTACTTTTTTGGTGCCTACCTCAAAAGTGATATAGCCTTTACCTGGGTTCACTTTTGGAAAGTTCGCTGGACGAATGACACGACAGTCAGAACGCTTTAAGTACTCGACTCCGTCTTTGTTATCAAAGATATGGTTACCAGAACTGAAATAGTCCACACCAGCCGTGCGCATTTCTACTACGGTCGCTTCACTGATCCCATTGCCATGTGCCATGTTTTCAGCATTCATGCAGACGGCATCTAGTTTTAACTCGGCTCGTAATCCCGGTAGTAACTGGGCCACCGCTGAGCGGCCAGCCTTGCCGACCACATCGCCGATGTATAGAAAGCGCAATGTGGCCATTAACGAGCGTATTCAATGACGCGAGTTTCGCGAATGACGGTTACGCGGATTTCTCCGGGATATTTCAATTCTTGTTCAATTTTCAGGGCGATATCGCGGGCTAATTTAGAAGCGGCGTAGTCATCAATTTTATCTGGGCGGACAAATACCCGCACTTCACGACCAGCTTGGATCGCATACACTTTATCAATACCATCAAAGGTGAGAGCCACGTTTTCCAACTCCTCTAAGCGTTGGGTGTAGTTTTCAAAGGTGTCTTTGCGCGCACCAGGACGGGAGCCAGAAATAGCATCGGCCGCCTTCACAATAATGGCTTCCAAAGTCGGTGGGTAGTCGTCATGGTGATGTAGAATCGGAGCAATGATGGCATCGCTTAGACCAAACTTTTTAGCGATGTCACGACCAATTTCCGGATGAGTTCCCTTCACCTCATGGTCAACAGATTTACCGATGTCATGCAACAAGCCACCCTTGCGGGCTACACTGACATCAGCGCCTAGATGTTCGGCCAACATCGCCGCCAAGAATGACACTTCAATTGAATGGCGCAAGACGTTTTGTCCGTAGGAGGTACGGTACTTGAGACGACCCAAAATGGAGACGAGCTTTGGCTCAAACCCAGTGATACCAGTTTCAAACAAGGCATCTTCACCAGCTTTCTTAATATCTAAGGCTAAGTCACGCTTGGCGCGTTCTACGCAGTCTTCAATTCGGGCCGGGTGAATACGGCCATCCTCCATCAACATCTCTAACGCCCGTTTAGCTAAGTGACGACGAATCGGTGAGAAGCCAGATACTACGATGGTTTCTGGAGTGTCATCAATCAAGATCTCAACCCCAGTCAACTCTTCGATCCGCTTGATATTTCTGCCCTCTTTACCAATAATGCGGCCTTTCATATCGTCGCTAGTCAGATGTACCGAGGTGGTGGTGGTTTCGGTGGCGTGGCTAGTAGAGCAACGTTGAATAACCACCGCCATCAGTTCATTAGCCTTCCGCTCTAACTCTTCACTCCCCTGTTCTTGGAGTTTGCGTAGGCGGGAGAGTAAAGCATCGTGACTTTGGTCCTCGACGCGTTGTTCTAACAGTTTCACCGCATCATTCCGGTCCATGCTCGCTACTTTTTCTAGACGAGCAACTTGTTCTACCTTTAGAGCCTGAAGATCTTCTTTGAATTTGTCGATCTCTTTAGCTTTATCTTGCAGTTGAGTCTGTTTGTTTTCCAATTCTAATAACTTGTCGTCAAACAAGCTTTCGCGTTTTTCTAAACGACGTTGAGCAGCCGTCAGATCTTGGCGGCGTTGTTCCTCGTCACGTTTAGCTTCTTCTAGTACTTTAAGAGCCTTGTCTTTGCCCTCAAGCAAAATGGCTTGGGTTTTGGACTTAGCTTCTTGAATAATGGTTTCAGCTTTAGCTTCGGCTGAACCAGTTGTTTTGGCCGCTACTTGTTTGCGGTACCAGTAACCTACCAGGCCACCGGCGACGACACCAACCACAAGTAGAACTGGGCCCATGATGAGCGCGATTCCATCCATACAGGTTTAAGTAAATGAGTAACTACAGCGTAGGCAAAAAAGCTGGCGCTTCGAAGAGACGATTCAATTGTCGCAAACGGCGTGCCATGAGTGATGATTCTTGCCTAACGTTGGTTTCTAATTAAGGATGTCGGTGCGATCAGTCAACTGCACCCGACATGAGCTACCGTAGCATCTAACCGATGATCTTGTCAATGATGCCGTATTTCTTGGCTTCTTCGGCACTCATGAACTTATCACGGTCGGTATCTTGTTCAATCTGCTTAAGATCCTGACCAGTATGCTTGGCTAGGATTCTGTTCAGTCGGTCGCGCGTACGTAAAATATGCTCGGCGCGGATTTTAATGTCGGAAGCTTGACCCTCGGCTCCACCCAGCGGCTGGTGAATCATAATTTCAGAGTTGGGTAACGAAAAACGTTTGCCTTTGGTACCACCGGCCAGCAGTAGTGCCGCCATCGAGGCAGCCGAACCGATCACCACTGTGGAGATATCACACTTCACATATTGCATCGTGTCATAGATAGCTAGGCCAGCAGTAACGTAACCCCCAGGTGAGTGGATATAAATTTTTACTTCGGCCTTGGCATCTTGGGCCTCTAGAAACAACAACTGGGCGATGACGCTATTTGCGACCATATCATCGATGGCAGTGCCGATAAACACAATCCGCTCCTTGAGTAGACGGGAATAAATATCGTAGACCCGTTCTCCGTCAAAGGACTTCTCGACGACCATGGGAATAAGATTAATGGCTTTGGGTTGGGGGGTGGATGACATAACCGGTTGGTGTAATTTCTAAATTGCCTGACATGGTGAAGCCAGCTGCTTTTTTGTGGCCACCACCTCCATAGAGCTTAGCAAATTCGGTCACGTCAATCAACGGATGTGTGGTGCGTAAGCTGCCCTTGATGACATCCGGTGCCGTTTGGGTGAGTACGAGGACGGCTTTGTGGGCAGCTTGGTCGAGCCCATTCAAGAAGTTAGAGATCCCAGACACGGCCTCGTCGTCAGCGTTACAATCATGGATGTCTTGGAGAGTCAGCGCGGTCACAATCATCCCTGTTTTTTGGTCTTCGTGGAGACGTTCTAGTGCCCTGCCCCACAACCGCAGCGTATTAAAGGGGCGGTTTTGCACCGCATGTTTTGAGATCAAAGATAAGTTGGCACCTTTAGCAACCAGCTTAGAAGCTACCTCCACGGCACTAGCGGTGGTAGCTAAATTGGTTAGGTTGCCAGTATCCGTAATTAACCCGGTGAGTAGGCAGGTAGCAATAGCATGATCAACCGCTTGTACGCTATTCAGTAAATGGTAGACAATTTCACAAGTTGAAGAAGCCGTACTGTTAACCAAGTTGATTTGACCGTAACCTGGATTCGTCACATGGTGGTCGATATTAATGAGAGTATACGGTCCGGGCAGCTGAGGAACGTAGTCGGCCACTCCAGCATAACGTAGATCGCCAGAATCGACGACAATCACAACATCAACGTCAGCCGAGCTCCAAATCTCTGGCTTGGGTCCAAGTTGATGGGCGTCCGGTAAAAAGAGCATGTAGTCAGCCGCGGGATCAATGCAAAAATTAGTGACCAACTTACCAGCCCGTAAACAGTACTGACGTAACGCCAGCGCTGATCCAATCGTATCACCATCGGGTTTGCGGTGTGACACAATCAGGACGTGGTGCGCACGTTCGATGGTAGTTAAGATGTCAGCGTATGTTTTTGTAAACATAACGCGCAACCTTACTGGTTTTCCGGCAGGCTGTCAAGTAGGCGCTCAATCTTAGAGGCCTGACGTTCAATATCGTCTAGTTCATACCGAAACCGGGGGACACCGCGGAAAGTGATGTGGCCAACGACGTCAGCGATAATGTCCGGGTTACGTCGGCGAATCAGTTCCAGGGCAGAGCCAGCCTGATCGTCTGGTACGATGGATAAAAAGACAGTGCAGTAGTGTAAATCGGCTGTGGTGTGTACCTTAGTCACACTCACGACTACACCAGGTGGCAGTTCTACCAAACGCAACAAAGCGGTGGCAAAGTAGTCTCGCAACACGGAGTTAATTTGGCGCATGCGTTGGGTAGGCATACTGGGCTAGCTCACCGGCTCTAAGACGCGCTTGTTTTCTTCAGCCAAATAGATATCGATCATGTCTCCTTCTAGCGGTGTGATGGTGGTATCAATCCGAATACCGCATTCATTGCCGTTCAATACTTCACTCACATCTTTTTTATTGCTTTGCAGTTGCGAGATGGTCGCCTCACCCACTACCTTACCATTGCGCACAATTTTCGAGATGGCTTTGTGGCGAATACTGCCAGAGATCACACGGCCACCGACAATAGCAAACCGACCAGTACTACGGAAGACAGCCAGTAAACGTACCTCGCCAATTTTTTTATAAGTTGTATCTGGAGGCAACAGCGCTTCTAGTTCGGCGGTAATGTGTTCGAGTAGTTTATAAATCACGGTAAAGGATTGTGCAGTGGTTTGGGTACCTAAGGCGTAGTCAGCGGCTGCAGCAGTCATATCGACATTAAAACCGATCAGGCGAGCTTTGGAAGACACCGCTTGGTTGATATCTTTTTCAGTAAAGTTACCCAGACCACGTCGGATGATATCAATTTCAACATCTTTAAAATGTAACTTCTCTACTGCTTCGGCGACGGCTTCTAAAGAACCTAACGTGTCAGCCTTCAAGATAATTGGCAGTTGGATACCAGTCTTAGCAATTTCAGTCTTGTGCTTCATGTAACCAAAACTTTGGTAGGATTTTTTCTGTTTACGTTTTAGTACCTTGGGGTCATTAGTGATCGTCAGAATATCTCCCACCACCGGAGCGTTTTTTAATCCCAGAAAACGAACAGGGGTAGCTGGTGTCGCTTCACGCACGGGCGTACCGCGCCAAGATGACAGGGCTTTAATCTTACCAGCCACGTCCCCTACCTCTACAATATCTCCCACGCGTAAGGTGCCGGTTTGCACTAACACAGTGGCAATGGGTCCAGAGTCCTTATCAATGCGTGATTCAATAATGGTACCGACAGCCGTGCGGTCAGGGTTGGCTTGAATTTTATCTTGATGGAGGTCAGCTACTAACAACACCATGTCCAAAAGCTCATCAATATGTTGGTTGGCTTTGGCTGAAATAGGCACACAGATAGTTTTGCCACCCCAGTCTTCAGGGATTAAGTTCACCTCCGATAATCCCTTCTTCACTTTTTCTACATCCGCATCCGGCTTATCCATTTTGTTGATAGCTACTACAAACGGAAGTTTAGCTTTTTCCAAGATGCCGATCGCTTCAATTGTTTGGGGTTTAAGACCGTCATCGGCGGCTACTACTAAAATAGCAACATCAGCCACATTGGCACCGCGTGACCGCATAGCGGTAAAAGCTTCATGGCCAGGAGTGTCAATAAAAGTGATGTTGCGATCTTTATATTCAATTTGATACGCACCAATCGTCTGGGTAATACCGCCAGCCTCTTGGGCGGCAATATTAGTTTTGCGGATAGCGTCCAATAAAGTAGTTTTACCATGATCCACATGACCCATCACTACAATCACTGGTGGGCGGGGTTGTAGTTTCTTATCGGTATCTAAGGACAAGGCGGTTTTTAGTTGCTCTTCACGTTCCACGGCTCGATCATCTACCTTAGCGGCTACGCGCTGGGTTTTGTAGCCCATATCTTCAGCAATAATGGTAGCGGTATCGAAATCAATATTTTCGTTTATGGTCGCCATCACACCATTACGCATCAGAATAGAGATCAAATCCGTAACGGGCTTACCTAAAAGTTCAGCAAACTGTTTCGTAGTTACTGGGTCTGGTACATCTAAAACTTTGGCACCCGGATCCAGTTCGGCTTTCACTTCTTCAACCTGACGTTCATGTGAAAAAAGGCTCTTTCGTTGCCCGAGCTTGTGGTGGTTCTTAATAGCGGCAATCAAGCGCACAGCAATGGTATCATCCACTTTAATCGCTCGTTCACCAATGTCAAAACCGAGTTCAGCCACTAAAGGGAAGAACTCTTCTTTGGTCATTTTTAGTTCACGGACGATCTCGGTAACGTTCATAGTCCCATTAGACTACCGATTTTACAGCCCAATGTCAAGCTACAAGAGACGTTGTTTGCCGACGATCACTTTAATCGCTTTGGCTTTGAGACTGAACGAAACTGGAGTTTTTAAGACAGTAGTTTGGTCGAGTAGTATAGGCACGGTCACGTCCGGGTGTTCAACAGTGACTTTATTCACTCGCACAGAGGTCGCGTGGTTTTGCACCTGTTTACGCAAGAATCCAGTGGGCTGACTATGGGGTTGCAGCAACAAGTGTAGCTGGTGTGTATCATAAATAGTGGGTGTCTCTATCCCCCCTCCCAAAATGTGACCAATGTTTCCGAGTGCTAGTGTGGTCGTATCCGTCTGAGTGGTAATGCTCCATTGACCATCACAGGTTATTTTGGTGCCACGGGGCAGTTCGGCTGTTACCTCAGTCAAAAAATAAGTCTGGTTAGCTTTACCAAGCGCCAACTGTTTAGTAATGCGTCTTGATAATGCATTGCAACCATCCATCGGATCGCTTACTCCAAACAACGGTCCGAGTGCTGACGAACCAAATGGCAGAAATCCCACCGCTACATCATACTGGGCTGTCACTTGCAGGGCGCGCAAAAAGGTTTGATCAGTACCCAACACAACAATAGTGTGAGCGCCGTTTTTAATCCCGCGGTCAATTAATTCTTTAATATTACGTAGCGGCGTTAAACGTTCGATGCGTCCATTAATGCCAAGTTCAATAACACGACTCTCAATTCGGTCGAGCAAAGTAGCATATTTTTTATCGAGTACGACAGCGTCGTACAGATAAAAAAACATAACGTAATCTAAGCGGTACCTTCGTTGTTCTGGGCACCGGTAGTGCATTGCCCTTTCAGAACAGCGCCAGTTTCAACGGATAAAATATTGGTGGTGACGTCGCCAAAAATTTTCCCAGAAGTCATCAGTTGCAACTGTCCGTGACAATGGACGTTACCGCGAATTTCTCCAGCCACAGTTAGGTTGTTGGCCTCAACATCTGCCTCCACCTTGGCACTAGATTCAATGATCATGTCGTCAGATGTTTTGAGTGTACCAACCACTTCACCACGCACGGTCAGATGTCCTGTACCAATGCACTTTCCTTCTACGCGGACCCCATCGCCAATCACTGTGGTTGGTTGTGTGCCCACGATCTCTTCCTTGGAGTTAAACATTTTCGCCATAGTACCAATCAGAATAAATAATGATCTATACGTATCTGTATATCGTAAAGCTAACGCGTTGTCTACACCGTTACCACCTGATACAATGTCGCCATATGGATATATCATCAAATTTAAGGAAAGACCTGACCGTTTTTTTGAGTATTTTAGCCATTGTCCTTGCGAGCATCATCATGCTGTACCAGTATGATCAACAGACGGGTATAGTAAGTGCATTTGCTAGCAAACTATTCAGCTGGCTAGTGGATTGAGCTATATAGTTGTACGACACTTAAAATAAACTAAAGTTAGGTAAATTTGCCTCAGTAGCTCAATGGATAGAGCAATCCCGTCCTAAGGGAAAGATGGGAGTTCGATTCTCTCCTGGGGCACATGTTCCACGTGGAACAATAAGTAAACTTCAAGCAATTTGCCCTTTTGAATTGGGTAGTATATAGTTCCTTCCGCAATTAGTATGGGCCCTTAGCTCAGTTGGTAGAGCGTTCCCATGGCATGGGAAAGGTCACCGGTTCGAATCCGGTAGGGTCCACACCGGGGCTGTTAGCTCAGTTGGTAGAGCGCGTCATTCGCATTGACGAGGTCACCAGTTCGAATCTGGTACAGTCCACAATAACTTAAACAGCGATACTAGCGAAGCCGCTACAGATTTATCTTGAATAGACAGAGCATAAGGAGTTTGACCGGTTGAGACAACGATTACGGTATCGGCTATGACCATAAAATCATTATCAAATAAGTCTGTGCCCGCAGGGAGAAATTTCTGTTTGTAATTAGGATTTGTTTGTGTGTAGGCTAAACCAGTTTTATTGGGAGGTAATAACTCTTGAATATGCCATCGATTCTTTACTGCCAGGACATCGAACTCAGCGATAATACCTGGGATGACACGTTGCAGATCGCGCATCGAAGCAGCAGTGTAGAGAACGTCACCACGGTTCAATAACGGGAATAGAGTACGGTATAAGGTAGTGATTTGGGTAATCCCATCATAATAGCGGACAACGGGCTTTGTTCCACGTGGAACATTCTGGAGGGCCAACAAAGAGGGCAGCACATTAAAGTAGGTTTGCTGCTGCCGCTGGATAAGTTCCTTGATGGCATCTATGGAACTAATACTGTAGCGTTTTTTAGTGCCAACGAGCTGTACTACTAATCCCCGATTAACTAAGGTTTTAATTGTGTTGTAGAGAGTAGGGCGCTTTAGACCTGTGAATTGAGCTAATTCAAGGATGCTACAATCACCTAACTGTAGTACGCCACAATAGGTGAGTGTTTCATGTTCACTAAACCCGAGCTGCGCTAATAAAGTCTTGATTTGTTCCACATGGAACATTATCCC
>JACQPW010000035.1 GCA_016207285.1 Candidatus Kerfeldbacteria bacterium
CATTAATACCGCTCACGTTGAATACGAAACCGACAAACGTCACTACGCTCATATCGACTGTCCTGGTCATGCTGACTATATCAAGAACATGATTACCGGTGCTGCTCAGATGGATGGCGCTATTCTCGTCGTATCCGCTTCTGATGGTCCAATGCCTCAAACTCGTGAACATATCTTGTTAGCTCGCCAAGTCGGTGTGCCAACCTTCGTAGTATTCTTGAATAAAGTGGATCAAGTAGAAGATGAAGAGTTATTGATGTTGGTAGAAGAAGAAATTCGTGACTTGCTCAAGAAATATAACTTTGATGGTGATAACATCCCAATTATCCGTGGATCGGCTTTAAAAGCCTTAGAAAATCCAGGTGATGAAGCGGCTGCCAAACCAATCATGGATGTGTTAAATGCTCTAGACACCTTTATTCCTGAACCAAAACGTCCGGTTGATAAGCCGTTCGTGATGGCTATTGAAGATGTGATGTCCATTGAAGGTCGGGGCACAGTAGTCACTGGTCGGATCGAGAGTGGTATTGTCAAAGTTGGTGAAGAAGTTGAAATCATCGGTATGCGTGATACTTCCAAAACGACCGTGACTGGTATTGAAATGTTCAACAAGACGTTAGATGAAGGTCGAGCTGGAGATAATGCCGGTATCTTACTGCGCGGTACCAAGAAAGAAGAAGTGGAACGTGGTCAAGTGTTAACCAAGGCTGGTACCTTAACCCCACACTCTGAATTTGAAGCTGAGGTCTATGTGTTATCCAAAGAAGAAGGTGGCCGCCACAAACCATTTATGACTGGCTACAAACCTCAATTCTACATGCGTACCACTGATGTCACAGGTGAAATCACTTTGCCAACGGGCACCGAGATGGCTATGCCAGGTGATACCTTGAAGATGGTGATTAAATTGATTGTACCAGTAGCCCTAAGCGAAAAACAAAGTTTCTCCATTCGTGAAGGTGGTCGTACAGTTGGAGCGGGTGTTGTAACGACGATTACCAAATAATACGAATGCCTGTTAAGAAAGCTCTTGTACAACTTGACGAGGAGATTGAGCAACGTATCCGGGTAAAAATCCGCGCTTACGATAGCAAAATCATTGATCAGTCCTGTCGGACTATCCTTGAGACTGCTCAACGGACAGGGGCTCGAGTTGAGGGCCCCATCCCACTGCCGACCGAGCGCAGTCGTTATACCGTGTTGCGATCGACATTCATCCATAAGAATGCGCGCGACCAGTATGAGCTCCGAACCCACAAGCGCTTAATTGATATCTACAGCCCAACCGCAAAAACCATTGATGAACTGTCGCACTTGAATCTCCCGGCTGGTGTAGATGTAGAAATAAAAATGTAACAAAAGCAACCATTACTAGATCACTGCCGTTTGCCCTGGAATGATCCCACTGGGGGATATCACCAGAACAAGCACTGCAGATTTTTTTATGAAAAAAACCATTAATAAATTCCTACTCGCCAAGAAACTCTACATGACTCAGGTCTTTGATGAGGCTGGTAATGTGGTGCCCGTAACGGTCTTGGCAGCCGAACCGAATATTGTGACGCAAGTCAAAACCGCCGATAAGGATGGTTATGTTGCTGTGCAGGTAGGCGTGGGTGAACGACGTGCCAAAACGGTTTCTAAAGCGGTGGTCGGACACACGAAGGGTTTGAATAAAGTGTTTCGTAAATTAACCGAGTTTCGGGTGACGGATGGATCAACCTATACGGTCGGAGACGCAGTGTTAGTATCACAGTTTACCTTAGGTGATAAAGTCAAAGTATCAGGCATCAGCAAAGGGTTAGGTTTTCAAGGTGTGATTAAGCGTCATGGTTTTCATGGTCAACCCGCTAGTCATGGTCATAAAGATCAAGAACGCGCTTCAGGCTCGATTGGTGCCGGTGGTGTCCAACGCACCTTTAAAGATATGCGCATGGCTGGACACATGGGTGATCAGTTTGTGAAATTATCCAATTTGAAAGTAGTCAAAGTAGATACCGAAAAGAATGAGCTCTATTTAAAAGGTGCTGTACCAGGCGCACGTAATGCGATGATTTGTATCTACCAATAAGTATGGCCACTGTAAAATTGTACAACATGACTGGTAAAGTGGTAGGCGAACAAGCCTTACCGGATCGTTTATTTTCCGTACCCGTCAGGCCAACGGTCGTACACCAGGTAGCCGTGGCGCAGCAAGCGAACAGTCGTGAAGTCTTAGCCCATACTAAAACTAAAGGTGAAGTACGTGGTGGTGGTCGCAAACCATGGAAGCAAAAGGGGACAGGTCGTGCCCGCCAAGGTTCTACTCGTAACCCACAATGGCGTGGTGGTGGCGTTGCTTTTGGCCCACGTAATGATCGTAATTTTAAATTGAAAGTAAACAAGGCCATGAAGCAAGCTGCTTTAGCCATGGTGTTATCTGACAAAGTGACCAATGATCGATTGATTGTGATCGACCAGTTTACTATCCCAGCTGCAAAAACCAAGCAATTACGTGATACCATGGCTACTTTACCGAGCGCTCAGCAAGGTAGTTTATTGGTGTTAGCCGATCTCGATACGAATGTCGTACGAGCAGCCCAAAATATTGCCAAGCTGGCCTATTGTGCGGCTGATAGTTTGAATATTGTGGACTTACTGAAATATGAATATGTGGTGTTAGATCAAGCTGCAGTCAAAAAAGTTGAGGACACTTACCGCAAGGCCAAAGCCAAAAGTAAATAATACATATGGGTATTTTTTCCAGAAAGAAAACTGAACAGAAAGTTGAGCAGCCAACGGAAGCCAAGGTGGCACCAAAAGCAGCGTCAGCGACCGTGCTACCGAAAAAGGTCAACACTGTTCTGGTGCAACCATTGTTAACTGAAAAAGCTACCGTCATGGGTGCGTATCTGTTTAAAGTGCATCCTGCGGCTACCAAGAATGAAATTCGCAAAGCCTTCCAAACCAAATACGGTAAACTGCCACGCAAAGTGAATGTAGTCAACGTCATGGGTAAAACCAAAATGCGTGGTCGAGTAGCGGGGAAACGTTCCAACTGGAAGAAAGCGATGATTTATCTAACCAAAGGGGAAACTGTAGATTTGAATCAATAATTATGGGTGTTCGTAAATACAAACCAACTTCACCGGGTCGCCGCAATTCTAGCGTAGACGATTTTGCTGATATCACAGCAACTAAACCGTATAAGCCACTGACGGTGCATCTGAAGGAACACTCGGGTCGTAATAGCCAGGGTAAGATTACCGTACGTCATCAAGGTGGTGGCGCCAGACAGCGTTATCGTCTCGTGGATTTTGCTCGCACTGCTAAATTAGATATTCCAGCAGTGGTGGAAACAATTGAGTATGATCCAAATCGTAATGCGCGGATTGGTTTGATTAGTTATCAGGATGGTCAAAAAAGCTACATCATTCTGCCAGATGGTCTCAACGTAGGTGACTCGGTTATGTCTTCAATGAAGAAACAAGAGATCAAAGTGGGGAATCGTCTGCCCTTGGAGTTTGTTCCGGCTGGTATGTTGGTGCATTGTGTGGAATTGGAACCTGGTAAGACTGGTTTATTAGCTAGGGCGGCAGGTAATGGTGTTACTGTGTTATCGATTGAAGGTCAGTTCGTGCAAGCTAAGCTACCGTCTGGTGAAGTACGTCTGTTTGATAAGAACTGTTTAGCTACCATTGGCCAAGTCAGTAACGCTGAACATCGCACTATTCGTTGGGGCAGTGCTGGTCGGATGCGTCATCGTGGAATTCGCCCAAGTGTGCGTGGTAAAGCGATGAATCCGGTTGATCATCCGCATGGTGGTGGTGAAGGTAACCAACCAATTGGTTTGAAGCATCCAAAAACTCCGCAAGGTCGTCCAGCTTTAGGCGTTAAGACACGTAAACCAAAGAAAGCTTCTGGCCGTTTTATCATTAAACGCCGTCGTGGATAAACACCTATGGGACGTAGTTTAAAAAAAGGTATTTTTATACAAGCAGCTCTGCTCAAAAAAGTGCAGAAAGCGCTTGCTGAAAAGAGTAAAGCACCGATTAAGACCTGGTCACGCGCTTCGACGATTACTCCAGAAATGGTGGGGTTGCATTTTAATGTCCATAACGGTAAAAACTTTATTGATGTGTTCGTCAATGAAAATATGGTTGGACACCGTTTAGGGGAATTTTCACCAACCCGCAAATTCGTGCGCCATGGTGGTAAGATGCAAAAAGAACAAGAACGGGCCGCCTCTGAAGCCGCTAAACCTAAAGCTGCCGCTGCTCCGGCTCCAGCTAAGAAAAAATAGGATTATATGGAAGTGAAAGCTCAATTACGTCAACTCCGCATCTCTCCACGCAAAGTTCGCTTGATCGCTAACCTCGTACGTGGTATGTCTGTCACGCAGGCGGAACAACAGTTACGCTTTACCAACAAAGCTTCAGCGTTGCCGATTCTAAAATTACTGCAATCCGCCGTGGCTAATGCTGAACAGCACTTTAAATTGGGTAAAGATAAATTACATTTAAAATCGATTACAGTTGGAGACGGTTTGACTTTAAAGCGCTGGATGCCACGCGCTATGGGTCGGGCTACACCAATTCGTAAACGATCTTCTCATGTGATCATAGTCTTATCTGACAAATCAGTCGCTAAAAAGAAACTGAAGAACAAATAACCGTATGGGCAAGAAAGTAAATCCAAAAATTATCCGCTTAACCACCACGACAACCCATTTGTCGAAATGGTTTGTACCAAAACGTGATTTTGCTAGAGTCTTGGAAGAGGATGTTAAAATTCGTAAATATATTCGTACCAAATTGCGTGATAGTGGAGTCTCGCGCGTAGAGATTCGTCGCGCTAATGACCAGATCACTATTCATATTCGCACTTCCAAACCAGGTGTCATTATTGGACGCAGTGGATCAGGGGTGGAAGAGATCAAGCGTCAAGTCAAGAAACAGTTCTTTGGTTCACAAAAAATGAATATCCACTTGGAGATCGAAGAGGTGCGTCGTCCAGATATTGATGCTGAGTTGGTGATGCAGGGGATTATCTACCAATTAGAAAAACGTATCCCATTCCGTCGTGCCATGAAACGCGCCATCGAATCGGTGATGCAAGGTGGTGCCAAAGGTGTAAAAATTATCTGTTCTGGTCGTTTGAATGGTGCCGAAATTGCTCGCGTGGAAACCTTAAGCCAGGGTTCCGTACCAACCCATACGTTACGCGCTGATATTGATTATGCTCGAGCGGCTGCCAAAACCATGTATGGTACCATTGGTGTCAAAGTGTGGATTTACCGCGGTGAAGTATTTGCTAACCAGCAACCTAAAGAAAAAGAAGCCGAACCACAACCCAAGAAACCAAACCGTGAACGCAAGGTAGATCATGGCAAGAAGGTGGCTGGTCGTTCTAAGCGCACAGTGGTAAAGCATAAAACCGAATAATTGTATGATGACTCCACGCAAAGTTAAACATCGCAAATGGCATCGGGCTCAAGTCCGCGGCAACGCTACCCAGAAAACTGTGCTGAATTTTGGTGACTATGGTTTGAAATCACTGGAAGGGGCTTGGATTACGGCTCGTCAAATTGAGTCGGCTCGCCGTGCCATGACCCGATTTGTAGCCCGCGGTGGTAAAATTTGGATCCGCATTTTTCCACATAGCCCGGTTACTCTAAAAGGTGGTGAAATCCGGATGGGCGGTGGTAAAGGAGCAGTGGATCATTTCATTGCAGAAGTAAAGCCTGGTACGGTATTATTCGAGATTGGTGGTGTTGCAGAAGTGGATGCCAAAGAAGCGTTACGTCTAGCGTCACATAAATTACCGGTCAAGACGAAATTACTGAAACACGTATGATGATCAAAGAACTACGCGATAAACCAGTCGCCGAACTGCAAAAACTATTGACTGAAACTAAAACGGAATTAGCTGCCTTTCGGATGCAAGTGCTCAGTAATAAAGCCAAGCAGGTTAGTAAAGTGCAGCAGTTAAGACGTGACGTTGCACGTATTCTAACCGTATTAAATGATAATAACCGCCATGACTAAAGCTCCTATCAAAACACGTCGCCATTTCCAGGGTGAAGTAGTATCTGCCGCCCAAACCAAGACCATCGTGGTGCGTATTGACCGTCATCGGTTTCATCCGATCTACAAAAAACGCTATACGGTCAGCCGTAAATTTCAAGTCCATGATGAAAAGCAACAGTATAAAGTAGGTGATGTGGTCGAATTTGTAGAATGTCGCCCGATCAGCAAGAATAAAAAATGGCGCGTTTTGTATAAACCAACTGTATGATCCAACTCCGTTCCTACCTAGCTGTAGCAGATAATAGTGGCGCTAAAGTCGTCAGCTGCATTTTAGTGCGCGGCGGTTACCGTAAACGTTACGCTACCATTGGTGACATTATTACCGTCAGTATTAAAGAGGCCCAACCACACACTCAAATGAAGAAGGGGACCGTTGGGCATGCTGTTGTGGTGCGGACCAGAAAAGAAATTCGCCGCAAAGATGGTAGTTATATCCGCTTTGATGATAATGCCTGCGTGATGATTGACATGAAATCAAAAGAACCTCTGGGGACCCGTATTTTTGGTCCCATTCCTCGGGAAATCAAGCTTAAAGGGTTTACAAAAATCGCCTCGTTGGCGCCAGAAGTATTATGATCAAGATTAAAAAAGGAGACATGGTTAAAGTGATGGCTGGCAAGGATTCCGGTAAAACCGGTAAGGTTGTTCAGGTATTGCCAGAGGATGCTAAAGTGGTCGTAGAAGGTTTGAACATTTTAAAGAAACATGTTAAACCAACCAAACGCAATGAAAAAGGCCAGATCTTAGAATTCTCTGCTCCGGTTGATAGTTCCAATGTCCAAATCGTGTGTCCAAAGTGCAATAAGATTACCCGCGTTGGATTTAAAGTATTAACCGATGGCAAGAAGCAACGCATCTGCCGTAAATGTAAAGAAGTGTTATGACACGTTTAGAACAACGCTATAAAGAACAAATTATTCCAGCCTTGATGAAGGAGTTTTCCATTACCAACGTCCAGGCGGTACCGAAGTTGTTGAAAGTCACCTTAAATGTTGGTATCGGCAAAGCTCAAGGTGATAAGAAGATCATTGAAGCAGTGACCAATACCTTAAGTCGAATTTCTGGACAAAAACCAATTCAAACGAAAGCCAAGAAATCAATTTCGAACTTCAAACTGCGTGAGGGTATGGTCATTGGTGTGAAAGTCACTTTACGTGGTGACCGGATGTATGCCTTCTTAGATAAGTTGATCAATATTACAATGCCTCGGGTGCGCGACTTTCAGGGGATTAAGCGCACAGCGGTTGATGCAGATGGTAGTTTGAACATTGGTTTTAAAGAACATCTCGTGTTTCCTGAAATTCAGACCGATTCCATTGAGCATGTCCATGGCTTAGAAGTAGCGCTAAGTACTACCGCTAAGACACGGGCTCAAGGCATGCGCCTGTTTGAATTATTCGGTATCCCTTTTAAGAAATAAAACTATGGCCAAAACATCACAAGAAGTCAATGCCCGCCGCAAACCGAAATTTTCCACCCGTAAAGTAAACCGGTGCTGGCGCTGTGGTCGACGCCGTGGTTTTATGCGCGATTTTAATATGTGTCGTATCTGCTTCCGGGAATTAGCCGAACAAGGCGCGATTCCAGGTGTCAGACGCGCCAGTTGGTAGTAACTCATTAAGTAATATATTCCCATGACCGATCCAATTGCAGACATGCTCACTTGCATCCGGAACGCACAAGCGGTACGCAAACCGACTGTCGTGGTTCCGTTTTCAAAACTCAAGCAGAAACTGGCGTTGATTCTAGAAAAGCAGCATTATATTGCAGCTGTTGGTAAAACCGAGAAAGCCGGCAAGCCAGCCTTACAGTTAACTTTGCGTTATTTACCAGATGGCCAGTCTGCCATTCGTGCCCTCAATCGGATCAGTAAACCAGGTCGTCGGGTGTATGCACAAAAGAAATTACTCCCCTATGTCCAGAATAACTTTGGTGTCGCCATTATTTCTACCTCTCAGGGTCTGATGACTAATAAGGAAGCTCGCCGCAAAAACTTAGGCGGGGAAGTGATTTGTGAAATCTATTAACGCCTATGTCTCGTAAAGCCAATAAACCAATTGCATTTCCAGCCGGCGTTACTGTCACCGTTGCTGATGGCGTAGTGACTATTAAAGGTCCCAAAGGGGAGCTGGTGCAAGCCTTGCATCCGGTAGTCACAGTGACTGTCGAAACAGATGGTGTGCACATCTCTGTCAAACACCCCACCGATAAGTTTGAACGTGCCATTTGGGGTACAACCGGTGCTTTGATTCGTAACATGATCATTGGTGTTACCGAACAATTCAGCAAACAGCTTGAAATTAACGGAGTGGGTTACGGTTTTGAAGTGCAAGGAAAAAAATTACAAATCAAAGCTGGTTACTCTCACTTAGTACATCTCGATATTCCAGAAGGCATCAAAGTAACGCAAGAGCGTAATATGCTGACCTTAACATCACATGACAAACAACTGGTTGGGCAATTTGCGGCGCAAATTCGTAAAGTGCGTAAACCAGAACCATACAAGGGGAAAGGGATTAAATATAGCGACGAAGTCATTACCCGTAAGCAAGGTAAACAAGCTGCCGGGGCTTAACCTGAATAACCGTATATGAAGACTAAAGACACCTTACGTAAACAAGCTCGTCATCACCGTCGTCAAGCACGGGTACGAGCCAAACTATCTGGCACAGCTAGCCGGCCACGCTTAACCGTGAAACGTTCTTTGCAGCACATTAGCTGTCAGTTAATAGACGATCTAGCCGGAAAAACCTTGGCCAGCGCTTCTGATAGTGCCTTAAAAGTAAAAGGCACTAAGGTAGAGAAAGCTCAAGCGGTGGGCACTGCGATTGCTGAAGCGGCTCAAAAACAGAAAATTACGGCTGCCATCTTTGATCGCTCTGGTTATTTATACCATGGCCGCATCAAAGCCTTAGCTGAAGCTGCGCGCGCAGCCGGATTACAATTTTAACTGTACAACCATGGCACAACAAGGAAACCAACAAGGAAACAGAGGCGGCCAACAACGCGGTGGGGGCGGTCATAACCGTAGCAATCGTCGGCAACAGCCTAAGGATGACTTTGAACAGTACACGGTAGATTTAGCTCGTGTGACCCGTGTGATGGCCGGTGGTAAGCGGATGCGCTTTCGAGCTTGTGTGATTGTTGGCAATAAAAAAGGGATGGTTGGTTTAGGGGTGGCTAAAGGTCAAGATGTGACGTTGGCTGTCCAAAAAGCTGCTCTCAAAGCACGCAAACACCTGATTCACGTGCCGATTGTCAATGAGACCATCCCACATCCAATTGAAATTAAATATTCTAGTGCGCGCATCTTACTCAAACCAGCTCGCAAAGGTCGTGGTTTAATCGCGGGCGGTGCGGTGCGGGTAGTGCTAGAAGCTGCCGGTGTGCCAAACGTAGTGAGTAAAATGATGGGGTCACGCAATAAAATTAATAACGTAACAGCGGTGATGGAAGCGTTAAAGTTATTACGCCCGGAACCCATTAAGTAAATATATGTTGACGCTGAAAAATATTAAACCCAAAACACGTACGTACAGCCGCCGGGTTGGTCGTGGAGCTGCTACGGGTCGTGGTAATTATTCTGGTCGCGGTATTAAAGGGCAACGCGCTCGCAGTGGTAGCCGGTATGGTTTGAAATTGCGTGGTATTCGTACCTTGTTTAAAGCTATTCCAAAGAGTCGTGGTTTTGTCAGTCCCTATGTTGCACAGAAATTGAAGATCATGACGTTAGCAGAATTAGAGCGTCGTTGTGCAGCCAATACCACAATCGAGTTACGCGGTACCAAAATCCTCGGCAATGGTGAACTCACCAAAGCGTTAACCGTTAAAGCTAGTGGGTTTTCCGCCTCAGCTAAAACGAAGATTGAAGCCGCCGGTGGCAAAGCAATCCAATGTGGAACGCGCTAACTAAATTGTGGGGTAATCGCGATTTACGCAATAAAGTTGCGTATGTGTTAGCGTTGTTATTAGTCTTCAGACTAGCGGCTCATATTCCCATTCCAGGAGTAGATATTGCTAACTTGAAAGCCTTTTTCAACAGTAATGCCTATCTAGGTTTGTTGAATGTTTTTTCTGGCGGTGCTTTAGAAAACTTTTCGATTGTGATGTTAGGCGTCGGTCCTTATATTACCGCCTCGATTATTTTTCAGTTGTTGGGGATGATCGTGCCAAAATTTGAAGAGATGCAAAAGGAAACGGATGGTCAACGCCAGATTCAGCAATGGACGCGTTACCTAGCCGTACCACTAGCGGTGGTGCAAAGTTATGCCACCATCACCTTGTTACAACGTACCGGTGGAGGAGTGCTGGGTGCATTGAGTGCCTGGCAGATGATTGTGGCCGTAGCCTTAATTACCGGCGGTAGTGTGTTTGTGATGTGGTTGGGCGAGTTGATCACGGAAAAAAATATCGGCAATGGGATTTCGATTATGATCTTTGCTGGCATCGTCTCTAGTTTACCCACTGCTATTCAACAGTTAGTTGCCACGTATGATAGCTCACAGTTACCTACCATCGTGTTGTATGTAGCTTTGGCTCTGGGCATGATTTTTATGGTGGTTTTTGTGACCGAAGGTCAACGCAAAATTCCCATTTCTACAGCGCGGCAATTGCGTGGCCAAAGTTTGGCTGGTCGTGAAACGCACTTGCCACTACGGGTCAATCAGGCCGGCGTGATTCCCATTATCTTTGCCGTGTCACTGGTCTTGTTCCCACCCATCGTTGGACAATACTTAAGCACCATGTCCATTGGTTGGTTGGCAGCTACCGGTAATTTTATTGTCAGTGCCTTCAATAACAAGTTGATCTACGGTTTGTTATACTTCACCTTTGTCTTTGTCTTTACTTACTTTTATACCGCTGTAGTCTTTAAGCCTGATCAGATTGCAGAAAATCTACAAAAACGAGGTTCCTTTATTCCTGGTATTCGGCCAGGTAAGCCTACCGCTGAGTACTTGCAGTACGTCTCCACCCGCATCGTGCTATTTGGAGCTGCTTTCCTGGGGTTCGTAGCGGTCTTGCCGGTAGCATTACAAGCCTTTGCGTCCGGTTCTACCAGTAGCGTCGTGATCGGTGGTACTTCTTTATTGATCGTCGTGTCGGTAGCGTTAGAGACCGTAAAACAAATCCAAGCTCAAATCCAAGTACGCGCTTACGAACAATTCTAACCATGGCTCGTAATATTTTGTTGTTTGGCCCCCAAGGGTCAGGTAAGGGAACCCAAGGTGAGAAGTTGAGTGCTGTTTTGCATTTACCATATATTGTCACGGGTAATATTTTTCGCGAAAACATCAAGCAAAATACTGCCATTGGTCAAACCATTAAGGGGTATATTAATGCCGGTAAATTAGTGCCAGATCAAGTCACGAATACCATGATCGGTGAGCGTATCAGCCAGCCAGATTGTCACGCTGGGTTTGTCTTAGATGGCTTTCCGCGTAACTTGGTGCAAGCCGAAGCCTTAGATGCCATCGTACCAGTCACCCATTTGTTACATATTGCCATTCAAGATCAGTCTGCCATTCAGCGTATTGCCGAGCGCCGGACCTGTGTAGCCAATGGGCACGTCTATCACCTGACCTTCAATCCACCTAAGGTGAGCAATGTGTGCGATGTGGATGGCTCTGAGTTGAAACAACGCGATGATGATACTGCCGCCGCTTTGACCCAACGGTTAACGATCTACCATCAAGAAACTGAGCCCTTATTAGGCCATTACCAAAAATTAGGGGTGGTGTATACGATCAATGGTGAACAAGCGATTGCTGATGTCTGGAAAGATATCCAAGCTCTCTTTGCATGATCCAAATATATTCGGCTCAAGACCAAGCTGGCTTACGCGCTAGCGCTAAGGTGCTGGCTAGCGTAGTCAATGCGTTAGTGAACATGGTGGCGCCAGGTGTGACGTTGTTACAGTTAGAACAAAAGGCCGCTGAACTCATTGCTCAGGCGGGTGCTCAACCGGCCTTTTTGGGTTACCATGGCTATAAAAATATCTTGTGTACTTCAGTGAATCAGGAAGTAGTGCACTGTCCACCCACCAGCCGAGTCTTGGTAGATGGCGACATTGTCAGTATCGATGCCGGCGTGATTGTGGATGGGATGTATTCTGATTGTGCGGTGACCGTACCAGTGGGGGAAGTGAGTCCAGAGGCCAAGCGTTTAATTGCTGTGACGCGCACAGCTTTGTATGAAGTTGCTCGACAAGTGATTAAACCTGGGAACACGATTGGTGACATTGGCCATGCGATTCAAACATATGTTGAGCAACAAGGTTTTTCGATTGTCCGTCAACTGGTGGGGCATGGGATTGGCCGCCACTTACATGAAGAACCATCCATTCCTAATTACGGCACGGCTCACTCCGGCCCAACGTTAAAAGCTGGTATGGCGATTGCGGTGGAACCAATGGTCAACACGGGTAAGCCCGATGTGCACTTTGAAGATGATGGCTGGCGCGTAGTGACCAGTGATGGCACGTTCAGTGCTCACTTTGAGCATACCTTCTTAATTACAGAGACTGGTTGTGAAGTCTTAACCCAGCTATAATGTCTGCTATGAAGTGTTTAGCCCTAGATTACGGTAAAGCGCGCGTTGGCCTAGCTTTGGGCGATACCACTACCAAAGTGGCGGTTGGTAAAGGAGTGTTGGAAGGCTTAAGCCAAAATAAATTAATTGCCAAGATTAAGGCCATTGTTAGTCTTGAGCACATTGATCGCGTGATTATCGGCTTACCCATCAACCTACAAGGTGAAGCGACCATCATGACGACAGAAGTCCAACGTTTTATAGAAAAATTGCGTAATCATATTACAGTACCTGTCCAAACCTTTGATGAGCGCCTGACTTCCGCGATGGCTGATCGTCTCATGCAAACTGATCCGCATAGTCATGGCAAACAGGATCAAGTAGCTGCTCAAATTATTCTACAAAATTATCTAGATTCAGCGGTGGTATGAGTATGGTGGCGCTGCTAGCCGTTAGTGCCATTCTGGCCGCGGTGGTCAGTGCACTGGTGCAGCGTCTAGCTTTGCATTTTGGGATTGTCGATCGTCCAGAGTTAGCACCACAGCGTAAGCGGATTGGCCAAACTGTCCCGTTATTAGGTGGCTTGGCGATTTGGTTTACCCTAGTAGTCGTCACCAGCTTATTGTTTCCGAACCTGACGCAGGGTTATCTGTTACCAAAACACCTATTTGGGTTGTGGTTAGCTGGGGGAGTATTGATGTTGGGTGGTTGGTGGGATGATCGCAAAAATTTATCGCCGCTTATGCAGCTGATCTTTCCGGTGGCTGCTTGTGTGTTGGTAGTAGCTAGTGGTATTGGCATTGAGTACATTTCTAACCCCTTGCCTAGTCTGGGAGGTGGAGTGATCACACTGGAACAGACGCACTGGACCTTATTTTATGCTGATGGCGTGCCCTATCAGCTCACCCTATGGGCAGATCTATTTACAGTAGTTTGGCTAATGTTGAGCATGTATACCACTAAACTACTCGATGGTGTCGATGGGTTAGTCAGCGGGATTGGGATGATTGGCGGCATCATTATTGGTCTACTTAGTTTAAGTGCTACCGTAGTGCAGCCCGAGACCGCTAGTATCGCGTTTGTGTTTGCTGGTGCTTGTGCCGGTTTCTTAATCTGGAATTTTGCACCTGCCCGCTTATATTTAGGAGAAGGGGGCGCCTTGTTCGTTGGCTTCATGTTAGGAGTATTGGCTATTTTATCCGGCAGCAAAATTGCCACCGCACTTTTAATTTTAGGCCTGCCCTTACTAGATGTGTTGGCGGTCATTCTGCGTCGGGTGGTGATTGAACGCAAATCTCCGTGGCACGGGGATTTACTGCATTTGCATTTTCAATTGCAACAACGTGGTTGGAGCGTGCGCCAAATTGTCTTGGTGTATTACCTGATTACCCTGGCCTTTGGTTTAAGTACACTCATTCTGCACGGTCCAGCTAAAGTGTTGGTATTAGGATTATTGTTATTATCAGGCCTGGCTCTAGTCATCTATGCGTCATTTAACTCTACCCATCACTCTACTCGTCAGCATTAGCCTGCTCATGGGCTGTAGCCAAAACGAGACTATGCTCACCACAGTGGTGAGACTGGCTGATCATGATTTTACGATGTCTGTGGCCGACACACCAGCCAAATGGAAAACGGGGCTGGGAGAAGTAGATCAATTAGCAGCTAGTCAGGGGATGGTATTCCTCTTTCCAGGGTCTGAAGAGCGCACGTTTTGGATGAAAGGTGTTGAATACCCGATCGATATTGTGTGGGTGAACGACAGCCAGGTGCTGGGCTGGGTGACTGCTACTCCAGGCGATCTCACGCTGTATCCATCACCCGGTGTGGTGGATATGGTGCTGGAATTACCAGCTGGTACGGCCAAGGATATTGGGCTAACCGTGGGGGATACAGTAATCCTCAATGGGACCCTTGACGGATACTAAGCCTTCCCGTAGAATAGCCTCTATGTTTGCTGTCATCAAAACCGGTGGAAAACAACACCTCGTGTCTGTAGAGGACACTCTCGATATCGAAAAAATCCCAGGCGAAGCTGGTAGTACCGTTGTCTTTGATCAAGTATTATTAGTGTCGGATGAGGATGGTAAAAACATCAAAATTGGTAAACCACTGTTAGCCGGTGCTACCGTTACTGCTACCATTACCAAACAATACCGCGCTAAGAAAATTCGCATCGTCAAGTACAAACAAAAGACCCATTACCGCCGTAACCAGGGTCATCGGCAGCACTTCACCGAGGTGAAGATTGCTGCGATTAAATAAACCTGACCCCTTACCCGGTCGCCTAAGGCGACCACCCTTCCCCACGTGGGGAAGGGAATTTTTTTATAATGTACTATTTTAACAAAATTCCTCTCC
>JACQPW010000030.1 GCA_016207285.1 Candidatus Kerfeldbacteria bacterium
GGTGTAGAGTGAGTGTTATTTCAAAATCTCTTTAATCTTGGCGACAATCTCACCGGTAGTGAAATTCGCTTTCACCAGATAATCGACAGCGCCTAGTTGTAAACCACGTTCGACTTTACTTTCTTGACCAAAGTTGGACAAAATAATCACTGGGATTTTTTTAATGCTGGCATCGGCATGCGCTTTCAACTTCTCTAAGACTTCAAAGCCGTCCATCCCTGGTAACATAATATCCAAGAGAATAATCTCTGGTTTGAACTCTTCGGCTTTTTTTAAGCCAGTTTCACCGTCGCCAGCTAAAGAGATATGGAAGCCCTCTTTATCTAACTTGGTTGAGATGAGTTCGCTGAGGAACTTATCGTCTTCAACAATGAGTACTTTCGTCTGGTCTGCCATATGGTATTATTAGGTATGAATCTATTCTATAGGTTTAAAGTATAAGAAATCTAGCCAAATTTGTAAATGGGTACCCTATACACTATTGCCACCCCGATTGGGAATCTAGAGGATATTACCCTACGAGCCATCCGGCTGCTGCAGGAGGTAAGCTTGATATTATGTGAGGATACTCGAGTAACTAAGCGCCTTTTGAATCATTATCAGATCACCACCCCCACCCGGCCATACCACCAACACTCTAGTCAACAGACCGAGGCTTGGGTGATGAGCCAGCTCCAAGCCGGGCAAAATATTGCCTTAGTGTCGGATGCCGGGACGCCAACGATCTCCGACCCAGGAGCCCGTCTCGTGTCAGCGGTGATTGCGGCTGGTGGCACAGTCACGCCTATTCCTGGCCCGTCTGCTCTGATCACTGCCTTGCAAGCGGCCGGTGTGGATACCAGTCAATTCACCTTTTACGGATTTTTGCCGCATAAGAAGGGACGCCAGACTCTACTACAAGCCATTGCTGCTGCTGATCATACCATAGTGTTTTATGAATCAATTCACCGCTTAGAGAAAGCCATTACGGCTTTGGCTGACAGTAAAAAATATATTGTGGTAGCGCGAGAGCTGACTAAAACGTTTGAAGAGTTTATTCGAGGTGACGCCACTAGTGTGGCTACAATCATTCGGCAGCATCCGACCCTTAAGGGTGAGTGCGTAGTGATTGTGTCACCAGCTCGGTCTGAAACATTGGCCGGCGATACTGCAAAGCCTCACTCACGTGCACGTCGGTAATGTGCTCGCTATCGCTCAGATCAGCAATGGTCCGCGCCAAACGCACAATGCGATGATAACTGCGGGGTGATAATTGCATCACTTGCATGGCTTGACGCAGCAGGCGTAAAGACAACTTATCAATCAGACAATATTGATCGATGGCTTTATGGGGAATCAAGGCATTCGCTTTAATGGTGGTATGGCGAAAGCGCAATTGCTGGCGACGCAACGCTGCTTGCACTCGATCACATAGTTCTGTAACTACCCTCTGATCAGTACCCGTTTGGGTTAAAGTATCGAATTGTAACCTCGGCACATAACACATAATATCCATCCGATCTAATAATGGACCGGATAATTTTTTATGGTACTTTTGAATTTGGAGTGGGGTGCAGCGACAATCACGGTCTGGGTCGCCATAATAACCACAGGGGCAAGGGTTCAGGCTGCCAATAAACAACGGCGCCGCTGGATACGTCACTGCTTGTTCAACCCGGGCAACGGTAATCTGTTGCTCTTCTAACGGTTGACGCAACGCTTCTAATACCGTTCGCGGGAACTCTGGCATCTCATCAAAAAATAAGACACCGTGATGAGCTAAGGATAATTCTCCGGGGCGTGGAATCCGTCCGCCCCCCACAATGGACGCCACCGATGAAGTGTGGTGTGGTTGGCGAAATGGTCGTTTGGTAATGTATGGCTCTTGGGTAGTGAGTAACCCCGCAACGCTATATAATCTGGTGACCTCGAGCATTTCATCCACGTCCAACGGCGGCAACAATCCCCGCAAGGCTTTGGCCAGAATCGTTTTGCCGGAACCAGGCGGCCCATACAATAAAGTATTGTGACGCCCAGCGGCCGCCACAGCTAAAGCCCGTTTAATCACCTGATGGCCTTTGATGGCAGCTAGATCATCCACCGACATTACTTGATCGGCCTGTGGAATCAGATGGGGCTCAATCGGTAAACTGGTATCACCGGCGCAATGGCTAATGACCGCTTGTAAATTGGTGGCGCTATAGACCTTAATACCTGGCACGAGTGCCGCTTCTTTAGCATTGCCCCTTGGAACAATGATGGCATCATAGCCCAACTGTTTGGCGAACATGACAATGGATAAGGTTCCACTGACCGGTAAGACACTACCGTCCAAGGCTAATTCTCCGATACACAACGGTAATACCGTAGTGGACTTAAGTGCTCGGCTGGCCATAGCAATGGCAATCGCCATGGGCAGGTCAAACCCCGCTCCTTCTTTACGCCGGTCTCCAGGGGCCAAATGGACCGTAATCCGGGTATCTGGAAAGGTTAAACCGGCCTGTTTCATGGCCGACCGAACACGTTCTTTAGCTTCCTGAATGGCAGCATCGGGTAAACCAACAATAGTATACGTTGGAAAACCGGCAGAAACATCCACTTGGACGTCTACTAACATAGAATCGAAGCCTAAGACACAGGCTGAAGAGATAGATGCAAACATAAAACGCTACCCCAGCTTTGGTAGCGCTCTTACATTTGCATCTTACCTGAAAAAAATGATGGTGTCAACTCACCCCCGGCAACTCATTCACTTGCTTCATCATTTTGGCCAGGGCTGCTAAGTCATCTTCGGCTTGCACTTTATTACGCCGCTCAATGCCACAGCGCTCACAACGTTGCGTAATCACCCAGTGTTTGTTTTCAAATGAGATGTGCACCGGCGGCATTAACCCACCACAGGTCGCTATGCGATCACCCGGAAACTCATCGACGTGTTTCGATGTAAAACACTGTGGGCAATGATTAGTGTAGCCCGTTCCCTGAACGTTACGACCACACCGTTCACAGGTAAAGTGTTCAACGGTGCGTTTGAACTGCTTGCGCGCGATCATACTGCCAGAGAATAATAATCCAACCTAACACACTCAAGACGATCATAGTATCTGCTAGATTAAAAACGCTGCCGAATTTAATCGCAATAAAATCCACCACACCACCATAATACAAGCGATCTAATAAATTACTGACTGCACCAGCCACAATCAGACAGATACAGATAAACTCAGCTAGCTGGCCTTGTTGCCACACTTTGACACTTTTGGCACACAGCACCACTAACACTAAACTGACCGCCGCGTAATAGAAGAACGGAAACAATGGTAAGCTAAGTGCCATTTGCGTGTTGAGGTGAAAACGTAACCACAACCAACCTGATAATAGATTATATTGATCAGTTGGATGAGTTAAAAAATAGACTTTGCTTAAACGATCGGCAACAAACAATAAAGCTGCAGCGATCGGTGCAGACCACCACACGAAGGGTCGCTTCTCCATTTACACTGACGGTTTAATGGGTAAAGCAGTCTCAGCAGCTGGATTAACGCGTAAGCGTTCTACGGCAATGTCCGCTCCAGTTTTAAGGTCTTTACCATAGGTACCATCAGCGATCCGTTGTAACGCCGCTTCGTGACGGTGTAGCTCGCGTTCTAAATCACCAGTCACCGCTAAATTGACTTCGTAATTTTCGACTTCATCTGGAGAATCAGAATCCGGCTCAAGTGAATTTTCGTCGCCAAAATTTTCAAACTTGGCAGCATACTCACCGGGCACATGATCACCCACATCTGGTTTGGCTACCGTGCCTAATTCTTCTTTTAATTCAACAATGCGGCGTTCCAGTAACACCCGAAATTCTTCTAATTGCGCTTGATCCATAAAACAATAAAAGGAATTAAAGTTGGTGGTTGACTTGTTCGGCTTCGGCATCGGCTTTGCGTTCGCTATCTTGCCAGGCCTTGGTTTCAACCAACGCATCAATAATATCATTAGCGCGGGCTTCTGCGCCAGCGTCGGTATTGGGTTGACCAGCCGTGGGTTGATCTGGTGTTTTGGCTTGTTCTTCACCTAACATAATGGGTAAAATTACTTTATATACGAATTAAGGGGCATCCCCCTCATCAGCGACCCAAAGGATCGCATAAATATGAGTACGGACACCCCTTGTACCTTCTTGCTGACCTTGTCTGATCTCCCTTAAGAAGATCGGGCAAAGGATTTCCACAAGTTAGGTAGAGTGTGTGCCGTACCTACGTCTGGGCTAAGTAGGTTTGCTCCCAATAAATTGGGATTTCTCTAGTACGTCGCTGCCTCCGGCGCTCCACCGAAGCGAAGCATTAATTGGAGCTGGCGATGTACCTTTTTATTTTTGTTTTGGTAGCCCGTAAAACATACCAGAGAAATCACTATTTCGAAGTGAGTTCGAAACAGCTATTTCCCTGCTATATCATAGGTAGTAGGCACATAAAAGTGTCAAAGTACTTTCTAACTGTTGATAAGTATACCATGGATTAAGGGCAGGGTCAATGTAACTACACAAAAAAGGCCAATTTTAGGCTTTTTTATGCTCTTGACGCCAACCACAGCTTATACACAGGTGCTATCCACCGGTGTGGATAAGTAGCGCCAATTCATGAATTAGCGCTACTTCTTGATGATGTTCAGCACTTCTTCGGCCGCTTCGTCTAATTTACCCTCTTCATTCACCACTAAATAGTCCCAATCTAAGAGGTTTTCTAGCTCACGCTGGGCAGTGGCGAGGCGCTGTTTGATCACTGTGGGAGTGTCTGTTTCCCTATTAATCAGGCGTTTTTCGAGATACTCGTAAGATGGCGGCATAATGAAGATAGTTTTAGCCTCGGGCATCAATTTCTTGTAAGACCGGGCACCTTGTGGATCTACTTTGACAATCACTACCTCATGAGCGGCTAATTTCTGCTCTACCTCTTGTTTGCTGCAACCGTACAAATTGCCATACACTTCGGCCCATTCCACCATAGCACTTTGTTGCACGAGGGCTTCAAACTGTTCACGGGTCAGGAAATAATACGGATTACCTTCACTTTCAGTTTGACGCATTTGTCGAGTACTGGTCGTGACCACCTGACCAAATACTAAGCCCTGTTCTTTGACAGCGTTGATCACCGAATCTTTGCCGGCTCCCGATGGCCCTGTAACGATAAACAACTTGCCCATAGATCTAGTAATTAGAGTAAAGCTTTACGAGATAGTGAGATGCGGCCTTTTTCACGATCCACTTCAACTACCTTCACTTTCACCATATCGCCTTCCTTCAAGATATCCGTCACTTTATCAATGCGCTTATTATCGACTTGAGAAATGTGAATCATCCCATCGTGGTTTGGAGTGAGTTGAACGATAGCACCAATTTCTTTACCACTGTTACGATCGGTGACGATTTTAACCACTTCACCTTCATACACTTCGCCAACTTCAACATGTTTAGTGATCGAGCGAATCAAGGCTAAGGCTCGTTCCATGGCGGTAGCTTCGGTAGCGGTCACAAATACCATACCATCTTCTTCAATATCAATTTGGACACCGGTCTGTTCAATAATGCCATTGATGACTTTACCGCCTGGACCAATCAGTTCGCCAATTTGCTCTTTCAGAATTTGGATAGTTTCAATGCGTGGGGCATATTGAGATAACTCTTTCCGTGGTTCGGCAATCACTTGTTTCATCTGATCTAATAATTGCAGCCGAGCCGTCTTGGCTTTGGCGAAGGTTTCTTTGACCATCTCCATGGTTAAGCCATCAAACTTGATATCTAATTGGACAGCGGTAATACCAGTGGCGGTTCCAGCAACTTTAAAATCCATCGAGCGATCGTAATCTTCCACGTCTTGTAAATCGGTCAGCAGTTTGTAGGTCTGTTTGCCTTCACCTTGGAAAGCAATTCCCATGGCAATACCAGCCACTGGAGCAATAATCGGCACACCAGCATCCATCAAGGCTAACGAAGAACCGCAAGCTGAACCTTGCGAAGATGAACCATTGGATGACAACACTTCAGAGATCACCCGAATGCTATAGGGAAAGGATTCTTTAGTCGGCAACACGGGAATGAGCGCTTTTTCCGCTAAGGCACCATGACCAATTTCGCGCCGACCTGGCCCACGTAAAGGGAAGGCTTCGCCCACTGAAAATGGTGGGAAATTATAGTGATGGAAATAACGGCGCTTCTCATCACGCCGCATCGTATCAAGAATCTGTTCGTTGCCAGGAGAACTTAAAGTGGTAATCGATAAGACTTGGGTATCGCCACGTTCAAACATACCGGAACCATGCACGCGTGGGATTAAACCAACCGCAACACTAATGGGACGAATTTCATCTAACCCACGATCATCGACGCGTTTACCATCTTTAAAAATGCGCTCTACCATTGCCTCTGCAAATAGTTTGTTAAAGGCGGCAGCAGCGGCTTTGGCTTGGTCAGCCTGCTCTGGAGTAAACTTAGCTTTTAAGTCAGCTAGGGCTTTATCGACCCGTTGGTGACGTTCACGCTTATTGCCCTTACCAAACAAAGTACTTTTAGTGGCTGCAAAGTGTTCTTGCGCAACCGTCGTCATGTCGGGAGCGACAGCTGTTTCTGGCAAAGCCATTTTGGTTTTACCAATTTCTGTTTGGATTTTACTGAGGAAATCAACAATGGTTTGCATCTCTTTGAGACCATACGCAATGGCATCAACCATCATTTGTTCAGCAGCTTGACGACCATCGGCTTCTAACATCACCACTTCCATATTGCGACCAGCTACAAACACATTGAGATCGGATGAATCTAAGATCTCTTGGCCTGGATTTAAGACAAACTGACCATCTTTAGCAGCGACGACACAACCGGCTAGTGGGCCAGCCCAGGGGATATCGGACACCATCAAGGAGGCGGCGGCACCAATTAATCCAGCCACATCAGGATCGGAGTTCGCTTCGTACGATAAGACAGTAATAATGACTTGAATATCTTTGCGGAAGCGCTCATCAAATAAGGGGCGAATCGAACGATCGATAATGCGACCGGACAAGACGGATTCATCCGTGGGCCGACCTTCTCGTTTGATAAAGCGTGAACCGGAAATTTTACCAGCCGCAGACATACTCTCCTTATAATCCACCATCAATGGGAAATAATTGATGTCACGTTGGTTATCGGACATCACAGCGGTGACCAACACCATCGTATCACCATATCGCACTGTGCAGGCA
>JACQPW010000002.1 GCA_016207285.1 Candidatus Kerfeldbacteria bacterium
ATTTTTGGACATATACGTGTATTAACTGTATCCGCACCTTTCCACATGTGCAAGGTTGGTACGAACAGTATAAAGATGAAGGCTTGGTAGTGATTGGGGTACATTCGCCTGAGTTTGAGTTTGAGAAAGATCCCGCCAATGTGCAACAAGCGATCACGCAATATGGGTTAACCTATCCGGTAGCGCAGGATAATGATTTTGCTACCTGGCAAGCGTATAATAATCGCTATTGGCCAGCGGAATACTTGATTGATGCCAATGGTAACATTCGCTACACCCATTTTGGGGAAGGGGAGTACGATCAAACAGAAACGGCGATTCGCGAATTATTAGCAGAAGCCGGTGTACAGGTAACGGAAGACATGGCTACTCTGCCGGACGAAACTCCGCAGTCGGTCACTACTCCAGAAACCTATTTAGGTCTCGGTCGGATTGATCGGTTTGCTTCCAATGAAACATTACAGTATGGTATTCAGGACTATACTTTTCCAGATGTGTTACCTCTACATGGAGTGGCGTTTCAAGGTTCTTGGGATGTGGAATCCCAGTATGCTGAAGCCAATGTGGGTGCGCAGTTACGCCTCCATTTTAAAGCAGCCGATGTGTTTCTAGTGATCAAACCAGCCGGCAGTGGCGATACCATTACCGTGAATGATCAGATCATTACCTTAGATAGTGATCGCTTATATGAACTATACAGCAATGAGACGGTAACGGAGGATACCCTCACCATTACCTTTAACGATCCCAACACCCAAGTGTTTGCCTTTACGTTTGGCTCGTAAGTAATATTCAACTAAATCCCCATGGCATCGCGCTTCTGTTGCGCTCTGTCGAGGGTTACTTTGCGGATCCGGACATTTTTTGGAGTCACTTCCACCAGTTCATCATCACCAATATATTCAAGAGCGGCATCTAAATCCATCGTGCGGGGAGTTTTGAAATGGACATCAGAACCGTCACCCTTGGAACGCATGTTGGATAATTGTTTTTCTTTGCAGATATTAATCGCTAAATCACCTTGGCGTGTATTTTGCCCAACTACTTGGCCTTTATAGACATCAACACCCGGGCCAAAAAACAACACACCGCGATCCTGCACGTTGCGTAAGCCATACATATTACTTTGGCCGGTTTCGTGCGCTACTAACGAACCTTGGTCACGTTCTTTCCAATCACCTGGGTCAGCCATATAGCTGTTGAACTGAGTGTTCACAATGCCTAAGCCGCGGGTATCCGTTAAAAACTCTGTCCGGTAACCAAATAGACCACGGGTGGGAATAATAAATTCCAGATACACAATCCCATTATCCATCGTCATATTTTGCATTTCGCCATGCCGGCTCCCTAGTTTTTGGATGACTGCTCCGGAATAGGCTTCTGGCACTTCAATAAACACCTGATCATACGGCACCAACTTCTTGCCATCGATTTCTTTCACAATCACTTGTGGGCGCGATACTTGCAGTTCATAACCTTCACGACGCATGCGTTCAATCAAAATCGCCAAGTGCAATTCACCGCGACCGGACACAATCCAATCCGTGCCGCTATCTTCTACCCGCAACGCCATGTCGGTTTCTAGTTCCTTATATAAGCGTTCGCGAATTTGACGTGAGGTGGTAAATTGACCTTCCTTACCAGCAAACGGAGAATCATTGACGCTAAAGGTCATTTTCACAGTTGGTTCTTCGATGTTCAACACCGGCAGAGCAATCGGGTTGTTGATATCGGCAATGGTTTCACCAATGTTCACATCGCCAATTCCAGCAATAGCGACAATGTCACCAGCCGAAGCGGTTTCAATTTCAATGCGGTTTAAACCGGTAAAGGTCATCAGTGAAGTAATACGGTATTGTTTTTGGACGCCGGCACGATTAATGTGCATCACGTTCTGGCCGGCTTGCAGTGTGCCATTGGTAATGCGCCCGGTCGCAATTCTACCTTTGAAATTATCAGCCGTAATTGTAGTAATGAGTAACTGTAACGGTTTGGCTGGGTCGCAACTGGGTTCTTTGATATGCTTTAAAATCGCTTCAAACACCGGCGTGATATCAGTCATGGCAGCCAAATTGGGTTCTAAACCGGCTTTGCCCAGTTTGGCGGCGGCATAGATAATCGGGAAGTCGGCGGTTTCGTCATCAGCGCCCAGTTCAATAAACAGGTCAAAGGTACGGTTCAGCACTTCGTTCACACGGGCATCGGGTTTGTCGATTTTATTCACCACCACGATGACTTTCAGTTTCATGGCTAGGGCTTTGCGCAACACAAAGCGGGTTTGCGGCATCGGGCCTTCTTTGGCATCAATCAGCAATAAACAGCCATCGGCCATTTTGAGTACCCGTTCTACTTCACCACCAAAATCGGCGTGGCCAGGGGTATCGATAATGTTGATTTTGGTATCATTCCAGATGACTGAGGCATTTTTCGAGAAAATGGTGATGCCACGTTCTTTTTCCAGGTCATTACTGTCCATAATCAGGTCGGTGCCGACTTGTTCTTTGCCAAGAGCGGTCTTGGTTTGGCGTAACAAAGAATCGACCAGAGTAGTTTTACCGTGGTCAACGTGGGCGATAATGGCGACATTACGAATTGCTGGCATAAGGCCAGATTATAAATGGTGTTGTCAATGGTGTCAAGTTGACAGGTTCTGCCAATCAGACTAGGCTTATCCTACGCAGCACAGTGTCGTGCCTGCAACACAATGGAGTGTCTTGCTAAAGACTAACGCCATCCCTATGCAGTTATTTACGCAGTCCCGTATGAGAAGACTGTTGTTTTTGTTTACAAGTAGTTTGGTGGTGTTTGCTGTTGGATGGTTTGGTTTGTCCGCCGTCAAGGCTACTAGCACGACTTCGGTACTGTGGTTTCCATTAGCTACCTACCAAACATCAAACAATCCTTTCAATGACGTTGATGGTGATCAAATTAGAAATCACTCCGGTGAGGACTATGCCATCGCCGAAGGTACGGCCTTATACTCACCTATTTCTGGAACCGTTATTGCCTACGAGAATTCAATTGCCCAACAGTATTGTAGTACGTCAGACGGCGTGCGCATGAATGGTAATTACTTGAGAATTCGAGATGATAGTGGTGTATACACAGTTTCAATGCTTCACATGCAAACCGGTTCTGTTCAGTTTATTACCGGAGACTATGTTAATGCCGGGGATTACGTTGGCAAAGTTAGCAATACTGGCTATACCTGGACTACAGAAGGCTCTACGGCCATCACCGGTCGTGGTGATTTGGATGGAGACGGTATCTTTGGGGAAACTGTCTGTGGGTATGGTTACGCATATCATCTGCACTTGCAATTGTACGAGAATAATGGAACCGGTGATGTGATTGTAGACCCGGCCGATTATTGGATTAGGGACGATAATGGCAACCCAGTAAAAGCTGAAACTGGTAGTACCAGCGCTACTCCAGGTACTGCAACGACTTGTGATGTGCCAGATTCCACTACATCATTCTTTGTCCAAGATACGTCCAACACTGCATATTCAACTGACCACACACCAGATACCTCCGCCACGTGGTCTGGCGTGTTAGCAGTAGCAGCGGAAGTAAGTGGTGGAGATGCCACCTTCACCGTTACCAAAGCAGATGGGACGGAATTTACATCCAGTGGCACCATGTATTTAAAGGTAGGGTCGTATGAGTCATCCGGCACGACTCACGGTGATCCAGTTACCGTCACGACCGGTGATACCTCTGTTGTCTTTACCGATAGTTTGACTAGTTACGACTGGGATGAGACCACGAAGGTATTCTACGTGCGTTACGAGGCTGATGACGGCGGATATACTGTGGCGGGTCCTGTGGTCGTCTACGAACATATCTATAACGGTGGCGACACAATATCATTTGCGCTTACGGATAGCGATGCCTCAAGCAGTGATACGCCGGATGATGATGCAACCTGGAGCGGCGTCCTAGAAATGGAAGCAGCAGTGGTTGATGGTGAGGCGACCTTTAGCGTCAGTAAGTATGATGGCTCTACATTCACTTCGAATGGCACGATGTATTTAAAGGTTGGCAGTTATGATACCTATGGCACAACACGTGGTGAGCCGGTGGCGGTCGTGACCGGTGATTCAACCATCACCTTTGCGGCTGACGATTTAACCGCTTATCAATGGTGTTCAAACTCGAAAGAGTACTATGCCCGGTATGTAGCCGATGATGGTGGCTACACGGTAGTTGGGCCAATCACTATCTATGAAGTCCCGGCTTTGGGTAGAGAAGAAAACGATGACACTGATTATGATGGTATCGGCGGATCAACCGAATCTACTATCGGAACAGATTCAGACGTTGCCGACACGGATGGAGATGGCCTAACTGATGGCTATGAAGTAGATGAAGGACTGGATCCTTTAGTTACCGACAGTGACGGTGACGGCACATATGATAGTGAGGAAATACCTGATGATTCTGAAGATAGCTCCAGCGGTGATGATGGTGGCAGTTCAACCTGCACCGATACCGATGACGCGGATTGTGATGGTTTAAGCGATTCCACGGAAACGGCCATTGGGACGGACCCGAATGACGATGATACGGACGACGATGGTCTAACCGATGGTTGGGAAGTGAGCAATGGTGAAGATCCACATTCGGCCGATGGAGATGGTGATGGTTTGCTGGATGGCGAAGAGATCGAGTTGGGCACCATGACGGGTTACTACGATTCCGATTACGATGGTTTATGGGACGGCGCAGAACTCGATGACTACAATACCGACCCACTGGATACGGATAGTGATGACGATACCTTGGAAGACGGCGACGAAGTAGATGCCGGTACTGACCCGGCTGATGCCGACAGCGATGACGACGGTATTAATGATGGCGACGATGCTTATCCCTTATTACCGGCTGGTGAAATTGAGGCTATTTTAGAAGCGACCGGCAGCGCCACCAGTTATGGAGCAGACATTGCCATTGATGGTGATGTCGTGGTGGTCAGTGCAATCCGGGATGATCCCACGGATACGTGGGGATCATTCCCAGATTTAGGCAGTGTGTTTGTCTATCGCTGGGACGGTAGCCAGTGGAATAATGAAGCGGAACTGACCGGTGATGACGCCTATGATTTTGGTCATTCCGTAGCGCTGGCTGATGATGTGCTTGTGGTTGGTGCAGATTCGACTAGCGATTATCATTACGGCTCGGTCTATATCTACCGTTATGATGGGACAACTTGGAATGAGGAAGCTACACTGACATCTAGCACTGCACAAAATGGTTTCGGCTACACAGTCGCAACGGATGGCACTGTAGTTGCAGTAGGTGCTAACGGTTATATCAGTGATTATTATTATACTAACCGTGGTTATATTACCGTCGGTGCGGTCTATACCTTCCGTTATGATGGCAGCTCCTGGAATCAAGAGGCAGAGATCATTGGTACCGATACCGACTACGACCAAACCCTAGAAACGGATTTAACCAATCCCGCAATTTCTGTGAGTGGTGATGTGCTGGTGATTGGCGACCAGAATTATAATGATGATGGGGACGACGATGAAGAGGGTGGTGCCTATGTCTACCGTTATACTGATTCCAGCTGGGCACTCGATGCCACGTTGACCGCTAGCGATGGTGGCCCGATGGATTCGTTTGGTGCTGCTGTCACAGTTGAGGATGATATCGCCGTGATTGGTGCGTCAGGCGATGGCTATGATACGGGTGTTTCATCAGGTTCGGCGTATGTCTACAATTGGGATGGTGCGACATGGAATGAGACAGAAAAACTCACTGCCAGCAGTGCGGCGGACTATGATTACTTTGGGTCAACACTGGATATCAGTGATGAGCTATTGGTAGTTGGCGCGCCATCAGAAGTATCTGGAGTGCTTGATACTGGAAAAGCGTTTACGTTCCGTTGGGATGGTGACTCGTGGGTTGAGGAAGAAGAGTTTACCGCCAGTGATTCCGGCGATGCCGATTACTACGGCACACCAGTGGCTGTCAGCGGTGAACTGGTATTAGTCAGTACCGGTGGCGGCGGTGAAGCGGTGTACATTTATTCGCGCCCTGACCCGGATGATGATAATGATGGTTTAAGTGATGAGGATGAAGCCAGTTACGGTTCCGACCCCCTGGATGCCGATTCCGACGATGATGGTTTAGAAGATGGTTGGGAAGTGGATAATGGTATTAGCCCAACTGATACCGACAGTGATGACGATACGTTAACTGATTATGATGAAGTGCAGTATGGTACTAATCCAGCGTCCGCTGATGAAGATAGTGATGGTCTGACGGATCCAGAAGAATTAACCGCCGGCACGACATCGAACGATTCCGACACGGATGACGACGCGGTCAACGATGGCGATGAAGTGCACACCTATGGATCGAATCCATTGGATACGGATAGCGATGATGATGGTCTGACCGATGGTGAAGAGGTGAATCCAGCTGAAGCCGGTACCCAATTTACCGGTGATGCCAGCAATGATCTGTTTGGTAGTGCTGTAGCCGTGACGGATGATCTGGCGATTGTGGGTGCGTACCTAGATGGTTCCGCGGTGGTGTACCGTGATAGTGGATCAGGTTGGAGTCGTGAAGCTCGGTTAACGGCCAGCGATAGCGGCGGCGTAGATTATTTTGGCTTGGCTGTGGCGATTGAGGGTGACGTAGCGGTGGTGGGTGCCCAGGCTGCTGATGGGAACGTGGCGGATGCTGGCGCGGCGTATGTGTATCGCTATGATGGTTCCAATTGGAACCAAGAAGCGAAGTTAACGGCCAGTAATGGTGGCACATCTTACGATGCCTTTGGTGCAGCGGTGGCCATTAGTGGTAACACCATTGCGGTGGGTGGCCCTTATAATCGCGGTAGCGTGGCGCATGGTGGGGCAGTCTATATTTATGAATGGGATGGATCCAGTTGGACTGAATCTCAAATTCTAATCAGGGAAGATAACAGTACTTACGCTTATTTTGGCGATGCCGTGGCGATGGATGGCAGTTACTTAGTAGTGGGAGCGATTGATGGTTATTGGAGTACTGGTGCTGCTTATGTCTACCGCTACAACGGAATTGAATGGGTAGAGCAAGCCACCTTAATCCCGAGTGACGGACGCGTGTCAGGTAACGATGTGGCGATCGACGGTAAAGTAGTGGTCGTCGGTGCAACGGTGTCTTCAGAATCTGAAGCTGGTTCAGCGATTGTGTATCGGCGCAGTGCGGCGACCTGGACAGAAGAGGCAATTCTGAGTGCCACTGCCACTAACCATCAGTTTGGTAGCGCGGTCGCTGTAGCCGGAAGTGCGGTGTTAGTTGGTTCGCCCTATAGTTCTAACGATGGTGAAACGGATAATGGCGATTCAGCCTATGTGTATCGGTATGCGGACAGCAGCTGGTCAGAAGAAGCCCAGCTGACCTCTGGTGATGATGGTGGAGCCGACAGTTTTGGTGCTGCCGTAGCGGCTGATGGTAACCAAGGGGTGGTTGGAGCACTAGTGGATGATGATGCCGGGGCTGAAGCTGGTTCGGTCTTCTGGTTTGATATCAGTGTGACTACCGATCCAACGAATCCGACTGATGCGACAGATGTTGAGCCAGTGGTTGTTAGTGATACCGACAGTGATGGTGTATTCGATGACGAAGATCTCTGTGCCAGCACTACATTACCGCTGGACGCTGGTGATATGATCGATGTGTATGGTTGTACTGTTCCAGAAGTAGATACCGACAGTGATGGTGTCGGTGACTCTGAAGATGCCTGTGCGGATACTAGTCCGTTAGATAGCAATGATACTGTAGCTGATACGGGTTGTGCACTATCTCAAACCGATACCGATGATGATAGCCTGACCGACTACGAAGAAACCGTTACCTATGGGTCAGATGTGAATGATGATGACAGTGATGATGACGGTTTAAACGACTATGATGAGGTGATGGAAATTGGAACTGACCCAATGAATGCTGATACTGACGGCGATGGTATTGAAGACAATGTAGAATTGGGCGGCGGCACGCGCAGTGAAGTGTTCGCCAGTGATGGTAACTCCGATGATTATTTTGGATCAGCTGTGGCGTTAAGCGGCGATGTGTTTGTTGCTGGTAGTCCATCGCATTCCGGTGGTGGTGCAGCCTATGTCTACCGATATGATGGCACAAACTGGAATCAGGAAGCTAAGTTGACTGGAAGTGACGTTACTTCGGGTGATTACTTTGGCTACACCGTGGCTGTCAGTGGGGACGTGATTGTGGTGGGCTCAATTTACCAGAATGTTTCTGGAGCGGCTTATGTCTATCGTTATAACGGCAGCAGCTGGAGCCAAGAAACTAAACTAACCGCCAGTGACCGCAGCGGGTGGAGTGACTATTATGGTATATCTGTAGGGGTCGATGAGGATACCATTGTGATTGGAGCTAATCCAAGAAATAGTGATAATACCAGTACAGCCGGTGCAGCCTATGTATATAGTTATTCCGGATCGACCTGGAGTCAAAGCGCCATACTTGAATCTAGCGACGGAGAAGTAGATGATTACTTTGGCTACGCCGTCGATGTGTACTCGGATACCATTGTCGTGGGAGCCCAAGGACGCAATGCGGCTTATGTTTACCGTTACAGTGGTTCTAGTTGGAATGAGGAAGCAGAACTGACCGCCAGTGATGCTGGCTCTAATGATTACTTTGGAGCAGCTGTGTCCGTATCTGACGATGTGGCGTTAGTTGGTACCAGTAATGCCGATGCTGCCTACTTTTATCGTTTTGATGGTGCCACCTGGCTTGAGGAGACGATCGTAGAAGAAGCTGGGCAGGGGTTTGGTATGGCTGTATCGGTAGATAATGATTTAGCTGTAGTGGGCGCCTATCAAAATTACCTGGGTACCAGTAGTGGTTCAGCGCATGTGTACCGCTATGATGGTTCGAGTTGGGACGAACAGGCTGAATTGACTGCCAGAGACGGCCAGGTTGGAGATTATTATGGTTATGCAGTGGCCATGGATGGTACGACTGCCGTACTGGGTGCACAAAACGATGACGACCTGGCTACCAATGCCGGTTCGGCGTATGTCCGCACAGTGGTGTACACGGAAGATGCCACTGATCCGCTTAATGTAGATTACGTGGTGACAAAAACAGCCGATACGAGCGATGGCAGCTGTAACACTGATTGTTCGTTACGTGAAGCCATCAGAGCTGCCAATACGGATACGACTACTACGTCTGTGACGATTGACTTCGAGATTCCCACAACCGATGCGGGGTGCACTGCTGATGGTGTCTGTACCATTAGTCCAACGCGGCAACTTCCAACCTTGACCCGCGGCCATATCACGGTGAACGGCTACACCCAAGACGGCACGATCGTCATTAGTGGATCCGTTGCCGGAACCACCGTGCGTGGTTTAGTTGTGAACTCTTCGAATAACACTATTCAGGGGTTAGTGATCAATCAGTTTTCTAAGAACGGAATTGAAATCACTGGAGGCAGTGAGAATACGGTTACTGGATGCTTCATTGGTACAGATGCAACTGGTACGATCGATCAAGGCAATACCGGTGTGGGTATTTACCTAGCAACAGCGGCAACAAATAATATCGTCAGCAATAATTTAATCTCCGGGAATAATGCCAGCGGCCTGACCGCCGGCACCACAACCACGGTATCCGACAACACCATCAGTGGGAACGGAGCCTATGGTGTGACTGTAGCAGGGAGCAGTAATACGGTGTCTGGTAACACTATCTCGGACAACGGTAATTCTGGCATGTATCTCGGTCTCAACGGCACAGATAATGTGATCAGTGCGAACACCATTTCCGGCAATGCAGCCACTGGCATCTATAGCGCCGCTACGGACACCACCATCTCGGATAATGTCATTACGGGTAATACCACGCATGGACTCCACGTTAATAATGGTACCGGCGGAGTGATTACGGGCAACACCATTGAAAGTAATGGGTACAATGGCGTCTCTGTGGTGAAGGGTTCGCATTACATTGGTACCAACATCATTGCCAGCAACGGCATGAAGGGCATCCGACTCAACACCACGAACACTAGTGGTAACCAAATTAGTCAGAATTCGCTCTACTCGAATGTGGGGGTTGGTATTCAGTTAGCGAATGGTGCTAATAACGGCAAAACTAAACCGAGCATTACGGTGGGCACTATTACGGATACAGTAGTGACTATCAGTGGTACAGCTGTAGCCGGTGACACGATTGAACTGTTTGTGGCTTCATCAGATAGCGAAGGCCAGACTTACGTTGATACGACGACTGCTGATAGCAGTGGCAGTTGGACCATCACCACAACCACTGCCCTGGTTCCAACGAGTACTCAGGTAGTCGCCACGGCTACAGATACGAGTAACAACACTTCAGCCTTCAGTGCGGTGTACACGGTGCGCTAGACGCGTGTATACTATAAGACATGCGTATTCAGCGCCATAGTTATTCGGCAGCCAAACTGGTCACCAAACAGTTTGATGCGATTGAACCAGCCTTGCCTTTACCGGACGATCCGGCCGTGACTTGGTTAGATTTGGATGGTCATTTATCGACCAGTGATTTTCAAAAGTTAGCTGCCGCTTTTAAGTTACATCCAGTTGAAATTGAGGAGTTTGTGCAAAAACGGCATCGTCCGCGGATTGAGTTTTATACTGATCATGTGGTGATTACCTTGAAGATGTTGCGCCTAAGCAACACAACGAAATTGTTTCAAAGTGAGTCGGTCACGATTATTCTAGGTGATCACTATGTGGTGACTATTCAGTCCGGTAAAGTCGGTGATGTCTTTGGACCAGTGCGTGAGGAGGTGCAGAACGATCATAGTCGCACGCGAACGCTGGGTGCAGATTATTTGTTATACCGCTTATTGACGACGGTAGTGAATAATTATTTTACCGTCTTGGAAGTGCTGGACGACCAAGTAGAACAATTAGAAGATGTCTTAGTGGAACAGACGGATCAAAATGCCGTCAATCGATTATACCGCATTAAACGTGAATTAGTTATTTTACGTAAGGCCGTTTGGCCGTTACGCGAAGTGATCTTAAGTATTGAGCGTACTCCACTGGCATTAGTGAGAGCAGAAACTCAGGTGTATTATCGTGATGTCTATGAACAGACGATTCAGGTGATTGATACGGTAGAATCGTTACGCGATCTGATGTCGGGGATGGTGGAAATTTATCTGTCCAGTTTAAGCAACCGCATGAACGCTGTCATTAAAGTGTTAACAGTGATTACCACTATTTTCATGCCTCTGACTTTAATTGTCGGCATTTTTGGGATGAATTTCAAATACTTACCGTGGCTAGATTCACCCGTGGCGCCATGGGCAATTTTTGGCACGATGGCCGTGATTGCTTGCAGTATGATTGTGACGTTTAAGTATAAACGGTGGTTATAGGATCTAACTTGGTTTCTCAATCCGGGCGTAAAACAGGGGATCGAACAGAGTGGCATCAGGAGTGATGCGGTTTTGTTGTGAGATAGCGGCTTCGGGATGACGCTGCTTGAAATCTGCCATCACGCCTTCGTTTTCTTCACGGTTTAGTGCACAAGTGACATAGACAATACGGCCGCCCGGTTTGAGTGCTAACCACAAACCATTCAACAAGGCGATCTGTTGTTGCTTTAAGCGTTTTATTCTAGATGCTGACCAAGCTGCTAAATGTTTGGGACTGTGCCAGACATGTTTTTCGGAGCTGCATGGTGCATCTAATAAAATTCCATCGTAGTGTGCTGGTGAACGTTTGAACAAGGTTTCCGCTTTACGGTTGGCGATGCGGATATTGCTATATCCTAATTGATCCACCGTGGTACGTAAACGATGTAAACGGGCAGCGGAGGTATCGAAGGCATCCAGTTCACCTTGGCCTTGCATCAAATGCGCAATGGCTGCGGTTTTTCCACCGGGTGCGGCACAAGCATCTAAGATGATTTCGCCAGGTTGAGGGTTTAATGCCAGCACTGGTTTTAAAGAGGCGGCATTTAAGACATAAAAGTGGCCTTCTACTAAACCTGGTAACATCGTACCAGGCGGGAATGCCTTGGGCCATAACCAAGCGCCTGGATACCATGCTAATGGCTCACTAGTAAAGGTGAGCTCATCTTGGTAGGCAGGATTAATCAGTAGTACCGGATCGGGATCATAATCCAATAATGGCAACTGCGCTTTGTAGTACTCTGTAAAACCCTCCTTACCTTTTAAGCTTGCCATAATCTGTTCGTAATACTATGGTATAGGTCATGAAACGTCTAGCGCTTCTCACGACCACCATCAATCCAGAAACCATTGCTGAAATGGTGGCAGCAGCTGGTGCCGAAATCAATCTGCATGGTGCTGAATTGATCGTAACGAGTAAAACGCTGGGTTGTCTGGATATGCCCATTATCGCCAAGCAGTTGTTGGAGCGAACCGATGTGGATGGCTTAGTGTTATTAGGAGCGGTCGCAAAAGGGGATACTCAACACGACGAGTTAGTGGTGAATACGATGACCCAGGCCATTGTTCAATTATCCTTGCAATACAATAAACCGGTTGGATTCGGTGTGATTGGACCCGGTGCCACCAAGGAACAATTCAAAAACCGCACAGTTGAATATGCTACGCGTGCCGTACAGGCCGTAGTACAGAATCTCAACGTATTGAATCAATAACCCCGAAAAAAAATCATCCCCGAAGCTCTATTGATATAGAACTCCGGGGTGTTGCCCTGCCTCCCCTCATGAAGAGGCAGGGCTCCTCCGCGCCAGTATTATCCGGCGCTTTCCACCGTCGTCAGTGCGTTGTCGAGCGCACGGATGATGGTGTTGATGTCGTCCGCGCTGATGCAGTAGGGCGGCTTGATGCGCAGTACGTTGCCAGCACCGCCCTTGCCCAGCAGCACACCACCGTGGGTGCGGCAGTGGTCCATCACCGCCAGCGTTTCGGTTCCGGCCACTGCACGGGTTGTACGATCCCTGACCAGCTCGACGCCGATCATCAGGCCCTTGCCGCGCACTTCGCCGATCAGCGGGTGCCGCTGCTGCAGCTCACCCAGACAAGTCAGCAACTGCTCGCCACGGGTCTGGATGTTGCGCTGGGTCTCTGCCCGACCGACGATTTCCACCACCTTGGTGACACCACGCATGGCGACCGGGTTGGCGCCGTAGGTGGAGAAGTGTGCCTTGCCCTTGAAGGCGGCGGCCACGTCGACGCGGGCGGCCACACCACCCACCGGATTGCCGTTACCCATCCCCTTGGCCATGTCGCGCATGTCCGGGGGAAGCGGCCAGTGCGACGAGCCCCACCACTTGCCGGTGCGACCGAAGCCCGTCTGGACTTCGTCGGCAATGACCAACCCACCGTAGCGATGGACGATCTCGACGAGCCGGCCGTAGAATTCGTTGCTGCCGTACAGCACACCGCCGTTGCCCTGGATGGGCTCCACGATCAGGGCGGCGAGCTTGCCGCCACCGGTGTGCTTGATGGTGCGCTCGAGTTCGGCCAGCAGGTGCGCCTCGTACATCGCCTCATCCATGCCACGGGGCATCTCGCGGTAGGCGTACGGCCCGGCCACGTGGTGCGTGTCCACGGCGTACGGCCCGGCGTTGCGCCAGGGCTCCTGCGCGGTGAGCGAAGCGGACATCAGCGTGCGGCCGTGGAACGAGTTGCGCAGCGACAGCACGACCGACGAGCCGGTGTGCAGCTTGGCCAGGTGAACCGCGAACTCGGTGGCCTCCGTGCCGGTGCCGGTGAAGAGGAGCTGGACGTCGCCCATGTCGGTCATGGTTGCGGCCAGCGCCTCGGCAGCCAGTACCGGTGCTTCGTGGTGGTACAGCGTGGTGACGTGCTGCGCCAGGCGCATCTGCGCGATCTCGGCTTCGAGCACTTCTGCGTCGCAGTGTCCCACCGAGATGGTGACGACGCCGGCGAAGGCATCGACGTACTCACGACCTTCGAGGTCGTAGACGTAGGCACCGTTGGCGCGGGCGACGGCGACCGGGCAGTCCGGGTGGTACTGCAGGTAGGCCGGAACCAGGAAACGGCTGCGGCCAGCGGCGATTTCGAGGGCAGTCAAGGAACGGGGGGTCATGATGGATACTCCAGTTGTCCGGGATTGGACTCAACGATCGTACTGGATTAGATGATATTGTCAATCAGGAATACCACCTTAAAACGAATAACCCCGCACTGTATGTGCGGGGTTATGATCAAGTATCAATGGGTTGTTAAGCTTCAGCTAACATCCGGCGCAAGTCATACTTACGGCCAGCCTTGTCCCATTTGGCCAGGGTGCGTAAACCGCCGGCGGAAACGGTTACGGTCATATACTTACCAGTCGCTGGATTCAACAAACGGTGGTTTTGCAGGTTCGCATAGACACGACGTTTAGTGCGACGTTTGGAGTGACTGACATGGTAGCCCATCACGGAACTGCGTTTGGTGACAATACATTGCTTTGACATACCGAAAGAGTGTATACTAACCCCATGGATATGTCAACAAATAAACCAATTCAATATAGCGCAGTGGGTGTAGCGGTAGTATTAGCCATTTTTCTAGGGGTAAAAAGCTATACCGCGCTGCAGCCTCGGCCATTACCGTTGGAACAAGCCACTGTGACCGTGTCTGGCGACGGTGAGGCCGTCGGTATTCCTGATATTGCCACGATTACGTTTTCGGTCGTAGAACAGGGTGATACCGTCGCCGCTGTGACGGAAGCCACTAATATCGCTATGGCGAACATTGTGAGTGTGATGAAAGGGGCTGGGATTGCGGATGAAGATATTCAGACCACAGCGTATAACCTCAACCCACGTTACGATTATACTAAATTTAGCCGCGGTGAAATTGTTGGTTATGATCTTACGCAAGGGGTCACAGTCAAAATTAGAGCGCTCGATACCATTGGTGAGGTAGTGGATGCCGCCACTCAAGCTGGTGCTAATGATGTCAGTTCTCCGGCGTTTGAAATCGATGATCCGGAACAAGTAAAAACCGCAGCCCGCGCCGAAGCCTTTGAGAAAGCCAAAGCTAAGGCCGAAAGTTTAGCGGCTGCAGCTGGTGTCAAACTAGGTCAGATTGTCACCTTTAGCGAAGATGACGGTGGTTCGGTTTATCCATCCTATTATGGCTATGATTCGTTGAGTGTCGAAAAGGATTTTGCTGTTGGTGCTACCATTGAACCAGGCAGTCAGGAAGTACAGGTAATCGTCAGCGTAACGTACGCTCTGGTCAATTAATGCCACGTGACGTCGTTGTCGTACTGCCGGATATTCGATCCTTGTATAATGTCGGGTCATTCTTTCGGACGGGTGATGCGGTCGGTGTGAGCAAAATCATACTGTGTGGTACTACAGGCACACCGCGTAATCCAAAACTGGCCAAGGTGTCACTAGGGGCCGAGCAAACGGTACCGTGGGAATATAGTGCTGAACCACTGACAGCACTGCAGACGTTGCAAGTCGCCGGGTATCAAATTGTGGTGGTGGAAAAAACTGTGACCAGCCAACCGTATCAAACTGTTCACTATTCAAATAAAGTAGCGTTAGTGTTTGGTGCGGAAGTCAGTGGTGTGAGCGGGGAATTATTGTCAGCAGCGGATGTCGTTGTGCATTTACCAATGTTGGGAACCAAGCGCTCACTCAATGTTTCGGTGGTTGGTGGGGTGATGTTGTACTATTTGTTTGGAAGTTGACAATCCTGTCTTCTACTACTAAACTAGTAGTAGTTATGTTTGAAGTATCAGCCAAAGTAGATTACGGGTTGTTAATTTTACTAGAGTTAGCCAAAACGGGCACTAACGACTATCAGGCTTTGGCTGATATTGCGGCTAAACATAACGTTTCGCCAAAGTTTCTTTCCCAAGTGATTATCCCATTAAAACAGCACGGGCTGGTGACCAGTCGCGAGGGGAAGCGTGGTGGCTATAAATTAGCACGGCCACTTGCTGTGATCACGCTGCGCGCTCTCGTTGAAGCGATGGACGGTCCATTGCAATTGGTGCGCTGTATGACGGATACGAAACTATGCCCAGCGGAACAGGCTTGTAGTACCAAACCAGTTTGGCAAAAATTAAAGTTAGATATTTACCAACTATTAGATCGTACAACACTCCATGACCTCTACGTTAGAGATTAAAAATTTAGTGGCAGTGATTGATGGCAAGCAAGTCTTGAACGGCATTACGTTAACCGTGCCGCAGGGTGAAGTGCACGCTATCATGGGACCAAATGGTTCCGGTAAAACGACTTTGTCGCAGGTGATTATGGGGCATCCCAAATACAAAGTGGTCAGCGGTAGTGTCCGTTTCAACGACCAAGATGTGTTAGCCTTAACACCAGATAAACGGTCGGAGCTTGGTTTATTTTTGGCCTTTCAATATCCAAAAGAAATTCCCGGTGTCAAATTACTGACGTTCTTGCGCATGATCTATAATTTAAAAACCAAACAACGTCTAACCATTATGCAATTTCGTAAGGTGTTAGATCCACTCCTAGCAGCCCTGCAGGTGGATGCAACTTTTTTGGAGCGTTATTTAAACACTGGCTTTTCTGGGGGAGAAAAAAAGAAGGCGGAAGTACTACAAATGGCTTTATTGCAACCGGCCATTGCGGTGCTCGATGAAACTGATTCTGGCTTAGATATTGATGCCTTGCGCACTGTGTGTGAAGGTGTGCAGTTGCTAAAACAACAAACGGGGATGGGCGTTTTGATGATTACCCATTATAACCGGATTTTAGATTATCTGACGCCTGATGTAGTGCATGTGATGATTGATGGAAAAATTGTTCGCTCAGGCAGTAAGGAGTTTGCTAAAGAAGTGGAGGAGAAGGGATATGATTGGTTACGGGAGGGGTCTGTATGATTCCACAGAAAACCATTGAAAAAACAGACGCCATTTTCGCCGGTTTAAACCGTGATACCTTTGATCACAAGAATCAGTCTGACTATGCCAAGTTGGCAACGCGTGGTTTGTCGGAAGCCTTAGTGCGTAAAATTTCGACTGCGAAGCATGAACCTGATTGGATGTTACAAAAACGGCTAGAAGGCTTACGCTTGTTTCTGGAGAAACCGTTACCCAATTTTGGACCAGACTTATCCGCCCTTAACTTTGAGGAGATTATTTTTTATGTGGCTCCCGGGGAAACGGCCGGTACTGACCAAGCTAGTAAATCTTGGGATGATGTGTCGCCAGATATCAAACGTACCTTTGAACGGTTGGGAATCCCGGAAGCAGAAAAGAAAATGTTGGCTGGTGTGGGTGCACAATACGAATCGACTACGGTCTACCATCGCTTAAAAGAGCGCTGGGAAAAACTCGGAGTGATCTTCGAAGATATGGATGTGGCCGTGCAAAAATACCCCGAGCTGGTGCAAAAATATTTTATGACACGTTGTGTACCAGTGAATGATCATAAGTTTGCAGCTTTGCATGCGGCGGTGTGGAGCGGCGGGACGTTTTTATATGTGCCAGCCGGGGTGAAGGTAGATGCCCCATTACAAGCCTACTTTCGGATGAACGCCGAGAACATGGGGCAATTTGAACATACCTTAATGATTATTGAAGACGGCGCTGAAGCGCATTATATCGAAGGCTGTTCGGCCCCCAAGTACGGCACCAGTTCGCTGCATGCGGGTTGTGTGGAGGTATTTGTGCAGCCAAATGCGCGCTTTCGTTATTCCAGTGTAGAGAATTGGAGTCGCGACACCTATAACCTCAATACCAAACGTGCCTTAGTAGCCGCTGATGCCCGCATGGAATGGGTGGGTGGAAACATGGGTAGTTGTGTGACGATGTTGTATCCGTGTAGTATTTTACAAGGGGAGCGCGCCCACGCCGAACACTTAGGAATTGCCTTTGCTGGTGCTGGTCAGGTGCAAGATACTGGCGCCAAGGTCATTCATAGCGCGCCCAATACTACTTCTAGTGTGATCATGAAAAGTTTAAGTAAAGATGGTGGTCACTCTATTTATCGGGGTCTGTTAACGATTAGTCCACGAGCCAAAGGGTCCGTAGCCAAAGTTAAATGCGATGCCTTATTGTTAGATGATCATTCCACTTCAGAAACGATTCCCGATATGAATGTGCACCAAAGTGATGTGACCATTGCGCATGAAGCTACCGTCGGGCAAATTGGTGAAGAAGAGGTGTTCTATTTGATGTCGCGTGGTTTAACGGAACAAGCGGCGCACGCCTTGGTCGTGAACGGTTTTATTGAGCCGATTGTGAAATCCTTACCGCTGGAATATGCTGTTGAGATGAATCGCTTAATTGAATTAGAAATGGAAGGGTCGGTCGGATAATATGGACAAACAGATATTGATTGATGGATCACAACCGCTCGTCGAATTTGCCTGCGAGGCCAATACAGCGCTCGATGTGGTTGTGGTGCTTAAAGATTCCACCAAAGTCAAATGTATTGCCACCCTCCAGGCGGATAGCGTTATCCGCTGGCATAGTGCCATTTTGGGAGGCAACGTTGAGTGTGAAATTATTACCCATCATCTGGGCAATGGCAGTAGTAGTGAGCACACTGGCATATTTGTTGGGCACCAACACGACAAGTTTGTCTTGAACTATTGGAGTGAGCATGTCGGTGAGCACACCACCGGTCATATTACTGTGCATGGAGTGTTATTTGATTCGGCGTATACTGATTTTAAAGGTAACGTGAAAATTTTAAAATCAGCCACCGATACCACCGCTTCACTGACTGAACATACCTTGTTGTTGGGAGATAAAGCGAGAAGTGATGCCGTACCGCAATTGGACATTCAAACGAATGCTGTGCAAGCGGCGCATAGCTCTGGAATTAGTCGCATTGATGCTGAACAACTGTTCTACTGTGCTAGTCGTGGTATTGCTCAAGAGCTGGCTGAACAGATGATTGTACGGGGCTTTCTAGCGGAATGCATCACCGATCAATCTATTCAAGCTTTAGTAGATCAACAACTCGACTATGCGGCGGAATGATTTTCCTATTCTGCAAGACGGCGCCGTTGCCTACCTAGATAATGCAGCGACTAGTCAAAAACCAGCTGCGGTCTTAGAGGCCATGGAGCAGTTTTATCGCACGACCAATGCCAACGTGCACCGGGGTTTGTATCACTGGAGCGAAACCGCTACCGCCCACTATGAACAGGCACGTGATACGGTGCAGCAGTTTATCAATGCCCAGCACCGTGAGGAAATTATCTTTACGAGTGGCACTACCGCAGCCATCAACACCATAGCCTATGCCTTAGGTAAATTGGTATTACAGCCAGGCGATGTGATCTTACTATCTCAAGTGGAACATCATAGTAATTTAGTGCCGTGGCAATTGGTAGCTGAACAGTATCGGGCTAAACTGGAATTTTTTGATCCTACGCAACCACTCAACCAACTGCCACCCAAAACCAAACTCGTCTCCTTGGCTCACATTGCGAATAGCAGCGGCCTGATTTTACCTATTCAGTCCGTGATCGCGTTGGCACATCAAGCTGGTGTTCCGGTAGTGGTGGATGCCGCGCAATCTGTGCCGCATATGCCTATCGATGTCCAGCAACTGGATTGCGATTTTCTAGCTTTTTCTGCACATAAACTATGTGGTCCAACCGGCGTGGGAGTACTGTATGGTAAGCGTGTCTGGTTAGAAAAGATGTCTCCCGTTTTTGGTGGCGGTGACATGATTCGTACCGTTACGTTACAGCATTCAACCTATGCGGATCTACCGCACAAGTTTGAAGCGGGAACGCCAAATATTGCCGGTGTGATTGGTCTCGGTGCAGCCGTGCAGTATCTGACTAGCATTGGCATGACTAAGATTCAGGAGGCAACCAGCGCTGTGCATTCCTACTTAGTGGCACAGTTAAAGACATTGGATTTTATTACCCTGTATGGTCCCGAAGAACGCTCCAGTATCGTGTCGTTTAATGTGCGCGGTGTGCATGCCCATGATGTGGCCGCGGTGTTAGATCAGCACGGTGTGGCAGTGCGCGCTGGCCATCATTGTGCTATGCCAGTGATGGAGCAATGGGGTGTACCGGCCACCGTCCGGGCGAGTGTTTATTTCTATAATGATGAAAGCGATATTGATAAGTTGATTGTTGGATTAAAACACGCCTATGGATCCCTATCACGCCCAAATTCTTGAACACTATCGTGACCCATTGAACTTTGGGTTATTGGAACAGCCTACGTACCAGCGTGAGGAGTGGAATCCTACGTGTGGTGATAAATTCACATTTTCTATACACGTTACAACTCATGGGATTGTAGACCAAGTTGGCTTTAGTGGAGAAGGCTGCGCCATTAGCACGGCGGCGGCTTCATTACTGTCTGAAGCGATTAAGGGGAAGACATTGGCTGCTGCGCTCGAACTGCAACCGGCTTTTGTGCTAGACTTATTGGGAATTGATTTAGGACCAACTCGATTAAAATGCGCTTTACTACCATTACAAGCTATTACCCGTATTACCTTGCCGGCCTCTTCCTAGCCTTGACGTTGCCGGTCATGGCCGATGCCTACACTGTGTCGGGCGATGGTTGTTTCGAGCGCGCGGCGGGGATTATTCGTCTTACTGAACCAACCTGCACCCTGGCGATTTCAGTGGATACAACTGAACAGGTTAGTTTGAGCTTTGAAAATGTTGATCCAGAAAGCGTAGAAGTAACCTCGGACGATGTCGTCTTAACCACAACCCGGACGAGCACAACGTTGGCAACGAGTTTTACAATCGCCACCACCGCCACTCTAACCATCGCACCATGGTATGAGGTGAGTGATGATTTGTGGTTTGTAGCTATGTCCGATAATCAGGCGAGTGGCACAGTGGAAACGAATCCGATTTTTGAAGATATGTTGCCACTGATTAGCGCTATCAACCCGGTGTTCATCACTAATGCCGGTGATTTGATTCAAGGGAGCAGTGATGACGACACCGCACACGATATGTTCATGGCAGTGTTGGCAACCCTTGAAGAAACAACCGTGCCGATGTTTCCCACCCCAGGGAACCATGATCACAACAGTGATTTAGGGATTTATGAAAGCTACTTTGGTGAGGCCGATTACAGCTATGACTACGGTCCAGCGCATCTGATTGCCTTATCGAGTTCTGGTAGTACTAGTCGTGGTACTGTTACTACCGATCAGCAAGCTTGGCTGGCTACGGAGCTAGCGAATACAGCACTACAAAGTATTGTCTATTTTCATCACCCGTTATCGGTACCGAGTTGGGGCAAAAGTACCTGTTGTTTTGAGGATACGACTGAACGGGATGACTTGGCCGCCACGTTAGAAGCCGGTGGTGTGGATCAAGTGATTAATGGTCATTCCCAAGGTTATGATTGGCGTTTACTGTCTACTGATGACGTCAGTTCACTAGTCGTTGGCTTGTACCAACTGATTAGCGGGGGTGGCGGCGGCAACATTGCGCAACCGGATGGAGACTACCACTTCACCTTGGTGCACGTGACCCCAACTGCTGTTGACCATACAGTGTTTGAATTATCCGATACTAATCTAGTGCTAGATGAGAAGGATAATGATGGTCAGTCAGACCAGGCCACGATTACCGTTGAATATAGTGGTGCAGAACATTTGCCGTATATCCGTTTTAAATTTAAGTTACTAGATCATGATGCCTCCTATTTGGTAGATGATGGGTTTGGTAGTTATTTACCGCATCAAAGTCATGTTTATGGTAGTGAGCGTGTGCTCCTGGCAACCGGTTCCCAAAATACCGGCCTATCCGACCGTACGTATACTGCCAAGGTAGCGACCACGTTACATACTGGTACCGATCAGACAATCAACTCGAATGGTTATGTCACTTTTGAAACTGCACCGGAAGTTTCTGCGACAGATACTGGTCTATCCGTTTATCCAGATCAATTAAGTACCCGTATTACTGACCTGGCTCAACTAGACGATGGCTATAGCTGGAGTGAATTGCCAGCTACCCAAACTGTGGATACGCGTTATCAATTAACGAATATCACACCCGGGTGGGTTGGACAGGTGACAGTAGCTGGAGTACTCACCAAGCGTCTGATTATTGATGAAGCTGGCGAGGGTACATTTACCTTAACCAATGATGCGGAGCAGCGGGACGTGGTTGTACAATTTACCCCAGCGGTAGCCCTGGACGAAATTTTCACTTTGCCGGCCAGCTTGGGTGGAGCGCAGGTGAGGGTGTTTAATGGTAGGGGAGCCAACACCAATAATTGGTTTGCCTATGATGATGTCGTGGGTGGCTATGGGTTATCGTATGGACATTTTACTGATCTGTCTGCTTTCGATCTTTTGATTACCAGACCAGACGTGGCTGTGGTGGGGTTATTTAGCGCTGAATCATTAGTAGACAGTGTCACTAGTACTGGTGCGGTGCATGCCGCCGATGTGCGAGGTACTCACTACGACGAATTGATCGTTGAGCAAGCCAATACGTTGCGCACCTATCGCTTGTCCTTCAATCAAGGGCAGCTTATCCCATTGGATAGTGTGCGCGTTCCGGCACACCGTTTATTGGATTGGGCCATCGTAGCTGATCAACTGGTGGTGGCCTTACGGTCTGGTCAGCGTGCCAGCTTGCACGTGTATCAGTGGGATGATGGCTGGGTGCGGCAGCAGCAACGTTCCATTGCGCGTCATGGCCGTAGCGTCCGGTTGACGCAACTAAATGATACTGTGGCTGTGGTGACTGACCGGATGACGATCTATGATCTGCAACTGAATCGTTTGGCGCATAAGCGCTTGCGATCAGCTGCTACGGTGGATCAAGTATTAAGCGGTCGTTTCACACCCGGTGTGTTTGATACCATCTTCCTGTTACAACGCGGTACGATTTACCCGTATGTTAGTCGTCTCAATAACCGGTTAGTGGCCTTACCGAAGATCAAGGCCGCCGCCAGTATCATCAGCCCAGTACAGTTGAGCGATCGATCCTACCAAAGCTTAATCACTAGTTCGGTCTCAACGCCGCCCTACTTGTCGCTGTACCATTATGATCGTTCGACTAAAGCGCTGCGGTTACGTTATCAGTGGTCGGCCTATGGTGACACTTTTCCGGGTAGTGCGACGTTGGCACTACCGTAAGCCTATGCTAAACTGTCGGCTATGAAGAAGTTAAGTTTAATTGTCTTAGTGCTCGTGGGTGTGAGCCTGATTGCCGGGTTAGTGTGGTTGTATTACCACCAACCAGCGGCTACGAACGAGACCGTTAATCGACCTACCACCTGGACGAGTGACGCTACTAACGAACTGGTGATTGTACAGTTGAATCCAACTGACAGTGATCAGTATAGTGTTGATTTAGAAGAGTTTGGTACCGTTACGTTCAATGCAATTGGTGAAACCCAAATAGTCAATCAACAGCAACTGAAGTTAGTCAGTGCGACGGCATCTACCGCTCAGGTGCTCGTCTCCGCTACGGTTTCCGAATAGCGCCGTTACTACGCACTAGCCATTTGTAGGTCGTCAGGGCGGTTAAACCCATGGGGCCACGGGCATGTAGTTTTTGGGTTGAAATACCCACTTCAGCTCCTAAGCCAAATTCAAAACCATCTGTGAACGTGGTTGGAGTATTCACATATACTACGGCGCTATCAATCCGATGAGTAAAATCTCCAGCTAGCCGTTTATTACTAGTGAGGATTGCTTCTGAATGACCGGAAGTATGTTGTTGTACAAATTGAACGGCCGCTTCATAGTGAGCAACAGTTTTAATTGATAATTGTAATGACACCCATTCATGACTATAATCCTGTGGGCGTGAGTGTAGTAGTAAGTGTTTTGGATACTGTTTTTGGAGTAGGCGATAAGCTGCCGCATCAGCATGAATCACAACCTCAGCGTGAGCTAATTGCTTAGCGATGGCCGGTAAATGAGTTGGTAAGGCTGCCTGGTCTATCACTATGGTATCTAGAGCATTACACACAGTACAACGTCTAGTTTTGGCATTGAACACCACAGCAGCAGCTAGTTTAATATTAGCCGTGCGTTCTACATAGGTATGACAAACACCTACACCAGTTTCGATGACAGGAACTTGGGCGTGTTCACGGACAAATTGAATGAGACCTTTGCCACCCCTTGGGATAATGACATCCACTAAACCGTGAGCTGTCACTAATTGTTTTAATGCGCTACGATCGTGCGCATCTAACAGTGTACACAGTGCTTTTGGTAATTTGCAGCTAGTTAAAACAGCTTGAATAAGCGCTACTAGTTTACCACTAGAATAGTAGGCATCACGTCCACCTTTTAAAATAACAGCGTTGCCAGTTTTAAAGGCTAAGCTAAAAATTTCCGTAGTTACGTTTGGTCTGGCTTCATAAATGGCCCCAATGACTCCTAGTGGTACCCGTCTACGTTCAATCTGTAAACCAGATGGCCTAGTGCTACGCTCAAGGAGGGTACCGATAGGATCAGGCAGCTTGGCTACCGCTTCAATACTATGGGCAATATGTTCTACGCGCTCTGTGGTCAGGGTGAGACGATCTGTCATCGCATAGCCAGCTGGCACGGCTGCTAAATCTTTAGCATTAGCAACGAGAATAGTTTTAGTTTCTCGACGGAGGGTGGCGGCTAGTTTTTTCAAAACATCATTTTTTTGCTTAGCTGATAGACTAACCAAAAGTTGGCTGGCTTGTTTGGCTTGTTTGAGTTGCGTGATCAGATTCATTGTGATAGTTCTTGAGCGCGTTGATAAGCGGCTTGCAATACTTCCAACCACTGGTTGTCACTGCCCATGGCGGCTAAGCCGGCGGCCGTGGTACCGCCCTTGGAAGTAACTTGTTCGCGTAACGTAGCGGCGGATAAGCCGGATTGTTTTAATAAGGTAGCGGCACCGAAGAATGTTTCTATGACCAGCAGTTCAGCTTGTTCCTTCGTCAAGCCGAGTGCTTGTGCAGCTGTACTATATTGTTCGATCATGGCAAAGATAAATCCGGGACCAGAAGCGCTAATGGCGGTCGCTTTATCAATACCGTCATCATCGATCACGTCTAGGAGTGTACTGACTTTGGAAAAAACCGTCTGAAACCAGTCTGTTTCAGCCTGCGTAACGGCTGGGGTTTTACACCAAGCTGTCATTCCCAAACCAATTTTGATTGGAGTATTTGGCATCGTCCGAATGACCTTAGCGCTCTGGGTGATCTGCATTAAAGTAGTCGTAGTGATTCCGGTCATGACGGATATAACCAGCGCCTGATCGAGCGGCAAGGTAGTCAGCAGTTTAAAATCTTGCGGTTTGATCGCCAGACACACAATAGCAAAATCCTGCCACTGGGTGTTTGAGAACGTCTGGCGATTCACCATCGTGATTTGATGATCAGCTTGCAAAAAACCTTCCAAGATTTTACCAATCGTACCAGAGCCAACAATCGCTACCCGTTTAGACGCATTAGACATAGAGTAACTTGAGTTTATTGGCATGCACGAGCGGTTTCTCGAGCGGCTGTTTATTATGGATCGCTTGTTTGACGGCATCGGCATCATACGCCACCACACCACAGGCGACAATTTGTCCGGCGGCATTTTCGATACTGACAATATCGTCAACTTTAAATTCACCCTTAACGTGTTTTACTCCGACAGCCAACAAACTTTTACGCTGTTTGATCGCTTCTTCGGCACCGGCATCAATGACGACAGAGCCAAAGTTATTGCGTGACGATAAGAACCAGCGGATCTTGGCTTGCTCCGATCGGCTGGGTACTACTGGTGGTGTGAACAAGGTACCGGGAGGTGTATCGTCAGTAATATAATCGTACGTTGTGGGGTTCATCCCGTTCGCAATCACTGTGGGAATACCAGCGTACCAAGCCAAACGCGCCGCTTCTACTTTGGCATACATGCCACCAGTGCCGATGTCAGAGCTTTGACTATTGATCATGCGTAACAGGACATCTGGTTCTTTGATGGTATGGAACTTCTTGGCATCTTTCTCGGTAAACGGATTTTTATCAAACACACCATCGGTATTGGTCATCAGTACTAAACGATCAGCGTCCATGGCAATCGCAATAATGGCGGCTAAACCATCATTACCTCCCGAGGATAATTCTAAGGTGGTGATGACGTCATTGCCGTTAATGATCGGTACAATCCCTTCGTCCAGCATATGTTTAAAGACAGCCGTCGTATTGTAGTAACGATTCAGTTCAGAAAAGGTATTACGGGTCAGTAAGGCCTGGGCCACAGTGAGATTTACTCGACTAAACGCTTCCACCAAAGCATGAATAATATAGGGTTGGCCAACGGCAGCATACAGTTGGCGCCTAGCCATGGTGGTGTATTTACTTTTTTCTTCCGGGGTCAGCTGGACGTGATGTTTACCTTCGGTAGCGGCACCTGAACAAACAATAATAAATTCATGGCCAGCTTTTTTCAAAGCGGCAAATCGTTCGGCCACAGTGTTCAACCAATCCTGTTGCAGCTGTTTCGTGCCATGGAGCAGGACATTTGAACCTAGTTTTACTACTAAACGCATGCCGAAACAATACTGATCTTTTGACGTTATGTCAACCGTTCGGTACAGTATGCAGCATGATTATCGCTCATGGGCCGTTGGGTTATCTGGTGGCTTATCTAGTGCGGAGGCGTTGGACATTTCCGCGTTCCTATTATTGGTTTGGCGTCATTGGCGGTATCTTTCCGGATATTGACTTGTTTTATTTTTATTTCATTGATGCTTCGCGATCACATCATCAGCTGATCACCCATAGTTTGGTACCATACCTAGTGTTGGGGCTCGTCGGTTTGAGCGTCCAACGTCTGCGCATCCCCGTCAGTTTGTTTGTGCTTGGTGCCATCAGCCACATTGGAGCGGACGTCTTGACTGGTTACGTGGCTGTGTTTCAGCCTTTGAGTGACCGCATGATTGGTCTACCAGCGTGGAGTTACAGTTTAGCCAGTAGTGGGTTAGCAGAAATTTTGATTATTGTGCTGGCCTTCGGTACGGTCTTACGTAAGCAGACCTGGCTGATCACCAGCGCAATTAGCCTAGTGGTCATTGGTGTGGCCTTCGTCTGGATCAACCAGCATAGTTATAAACCGAATGGTTCATTTTACTATGGCGACCTCGATCAGGACGGTATCCTCAACCTGGATGATCGTGACAGCGACGGCGATGGGTTGGTAAACATGATTGATAGTGATATCGACAATGATGGTCAAGATAACAGTGTGGAGTTCTACTTAGAATTATTTTCTGCCGAAGGCGCCTTATTTGATTACAGCTTTGGCCATTTTATTGAGGTGCCACTCCGCGTCGGTCTGGTGAACGATCAGGTAATTGTGCATCGGTTGTTTGCCAATGTCGGCCTATTTATCAGTCAAGAAATGACCAATGACTATGCGGCTCGGCCGGATGGGTATACATTCGACCCAACGGATAACCAATTTGCAGAACAACCGAGTAATATGATCACCTGGCTGCGGCACACTAACCATTTACTGCCAGCAGACACCCAACGCCAAGAATTTGACCTGGTATTTTTTCAATCCGGTATGATGGCCGTGTTTACTCGCTTGGGTGATGGTACCGACGTTCTATTAGATGTCGACGCTAGTCATCCCTATGTCCGCTATGAAGCCTATACCACGGTAGTGGAGCGGGAGGGTGGAGTGATTGCCATTGGGCGCGTGTTGCCGAAGCCGTACAGCAAACGGTATTAGTGTAAGAACCAATATTGGATACTGGTGAAAACAACCCCGCAGATACTGCCCACTACAATTTGCCAAGGGGTGTGACCCAACCGAGTCACAATTTTATCGTGTGCAATGTTATGATGATGATCCTTAGCGTGTTCTACCAATAGATCCTTGAGCATTTGGCCATGGCGGCCTAAATGTTGCCGAATGCCAGCGGCGTCACGGATGATGGTGAGGTAAAGGAATAAACTGATGGCGAACGCATACGAGGCTAACCCTTCGGTATACCAGGCCATCATCACGAGTGAAGCGAACAAAGCTGAGTGGGTGGAGGGCATGCCACCATAGGAGTTCATCGAACTAGGACGGTGGTGGATAACATCAATGATCACTTTGATCGCCTGTGTTATAATCAGGCTCACCAGCGGAATAAATATTAATTGATAGTGTTGGAACATGGATTATCTGTTAGCGATGATTTTAGGAGTGGTGCAGGGGATTACTGAATTTTTGCCGATCTCATCCTCTGGACACTTGTTAGTATTGCATGAAGTGTTTGATTTTACCACAGACAGTTCGTTAGCGTTTGATATTTCTTTACATATTGGCACGCTGGTAACGATCGTACTGTACTTCACTAAAGATATTATACACTATGCCCGCACCCAACCACAATTAATGGTTAGGGCTTTGGTGAGTACGCTGCCAGCCGGATTGATTGGGTTATTCTTTGGTGATCAGCTGGATCAGTGGTTCCGCTCCAGTTGGGTTGTGGTGGTGATGGCTGTACTGATGGCTATCGTTTTTTTGCTCGTGGAGCGCTATGCCAAGCCCACGAGTGGGGAAGGGCAATTTAATTGGCAACAAGCCTTAGCGATGGGGCTGGCTCAAGCGGTGGCGCTCATTCCGGGTACGTCTCGGTCTGGTATTACGATGGCAGCTGGCATGTCGTTTGGTCTGAACCGAGTAGACGCGGCTAAATTCTCCTTTATCATGGTGATTCCATTATTGCTTGGTCTGACCGCCAAACAAGGCCTGGATCTCGTAGCTCAACCACCCAGTACGCACGAGTTGGGTTTAATGCTGGTTGGTGCAGTCACCGCGGCTGTCGTTGGCTCGTTCGTGATCCGCTTTTTACTTGGTTTTTTCAAAACGGCCACCTTGCGACCGTTTGCCTATTATCGTTTCGGTCTAGCGGTGGTTGTCAGTCTCATGCTTTTACTCTAAACTGGACTCCATATGTATGCGGTGATTAGAGCTGGCGGAGTGGGAGCACGGTTGTGGCCCATTTCCCGTAATGCCAAACCAAAACAGTTTCATGCCTTAACGAGTCAAAAGACCTTGTTACAAGAGGCGATTGATCGGGTATTGGATCTCATCCCACCAGAGCAGGTGTTTGTGTCTTGTAATAGTCAGACCGAAGCTATTCTGCGCGCCGAGCTTGGTGCTGTCTTGGAACATAATATCATTGTTGAACCGGATTTACGGGATACAGCTGCCGCCGTTGGTTTGGAAACGATTATGATCGCCAAACATGATCCACAGGCTATTATTGCCAGCCTAGGCTCTGATCATGTGATTACTGATAGCGCTGAGTTTCAGCGCATTTTGCGCTTGGCGGAAACCACTATCCAAGCTCAACCGGATAAAATCTTATGTATTGGCATTAACCCCACTCAACCCGATACGGGGTATGGGTATATTGAATTGGGTGAACCTGTGACCGAGGAGGTGTATCAAGTGAAGTCCTTTAAGGAAAAACCAGTTGAGGCTGTCGCTAAACAATTTTTGGCAGCCGGCAATTATCTGTGGAATGGTAATATGTTCATGTGGCGGGCGGACACGTTGTTAAAATTGTTTCAGCAGCATATGCCAGCCATGTATGCTCAGCTTTGTCTCATTCAGGAGCAGCCAGCGCGCTTGGCAGAAATTTATCCACAATTAGAAAAAGTCGCCATCGACTATGCTCTCATCGAAAAGACCAAAGACATCTTAGCGATTCCTGGGAATTTTGGTTGGAATGATATTGGTGATTGGGCGCGCTTGAAAGATGAGTTAGTGCCGATTGAAGCGGATAATTACAGTAAAGGTGACCATTTTGATTTGGGCAGCAAAAATACCTTGGTGTTTTCCGAAACCAAACGCTTTATTGCCACAGTCAATACCAAAGATTTAATTATCGTCGATACGGAGGATGGTTTATTAGTGTGTGATAAGTTTTCCAGCCAACAAGTCAAAGATATTGTAGAAGAATTAAAAAAGCGTAAGCGCACCGCTTTGCTATGAAGTGGGTAGGGTATACCGGAACCGTTGGGTTGCTCGTTTGTGTCGGTGTCTTTCTGTGGTATTTAACGGCGTTGTATCGACCCATTCAGCTCGCCGAGCCAGTGACCGTAACGATTCCAGAACAAGCCGGTACCGAGGGGGTGGCTGCAGCGCTCTTTGAGGCGGGTATTATTCGGTCACGCTTGGCGTTTATGGGGCACGTGACACTGACTGGTCAGCGGACGGAATTAAAAACTGGTACCTATACCTTTCAAGAGAGCGTCACTACGCCACTCGTGTTGGCAATTGTCACTAAGCACCAATCTTTTCAGGGTGAAGTGGAAATCACATTGTTAGAGGGTTGGACAGCGGAACAAATGGGTACAGCTTTAGCCCAAGTCTTACCGTTCACCGCTGCGGACTATGTCACGGCAGTGCAGGCCTTGGATGCAGAAGGGTATTTGTTTCCCGATACCTACCGATTTTTTAAAGATGCAACCGTGGAAGATGTCATTACCAAACAGCGTGCAAATTTTGATCAGAAATTTACCGCCGAGATGAAGCAGGCGGTAGAGGCGAACGGTCGCACCGTAGCTGATGTGGTGATTTTAGCCAGTATTGTTGAGAAGGAAGCCCGAACGTTGTCCGACAAAGCCTTAGTGGCCGGAGTGTTTTGGAAGCGGATTGATAATGGCATGCGTTTACAGTCCGATGTGACGATTAATTACATTACCAAAAATACCAGCACCACGGTCACCCAAGCCGATCTAGATATTGAATCAGCTTATAATACGTATCGTCATGATGGTTTGCCGCCCGGTGCCATCAGTAACCCTGGTTATGATGCGCTGTACGCGGTGGTGTATCCAACATCGTCTGACTATTGGTATTTTATAGCCACGCCAGAGGGTGAGGTGCTATACTCGGCTACCTATGAGGAACATTTAACCTATAAGGCGCAGTACTACCCATGAACACGATCATCATCTCATTAGGTGGCTCAATTATTTCTACGGCGGCTGATACGACAGCCATTGTACGAGACTATGCTACTTGGTTAAAACAGTTAGCACAAACGCATGTGGTAGCAGTGATCGTGGGTGGTGGTTATCGAGCTCGCATTGCCATTGAACAGGCCAAACAGAATAATCCTAACCTCACTAACGACCAGTTGGATGAAGTGGGGATTGCAGCCACCCAAGTGAATGCTGAATTGCTGCGATCTACTTGTCAGATTGAGCATCCTATCATCACGGATCCAAACATCATGTTGCCCACTGAACCAGGCTTGGTCTTTGGAGCCGGTTGGAAACCGGGTCGATCAACCGATTACGATGCTGTGTTGTTAGCGGTCACCAACCAGGTCGACACTGTGTATAACGTCAGTAACATTACAAAGATTTTTACAGCAGACCCTAAAATTGATCCAACAGCTAAGCCCCTGGA
>JACQPW010000033.1 GCA_016207285.1 Candidatus Kerfeldbacteria bacterium
GGTGTGGGTGCGTGCCTGGCCATTTACTAAATTTTCCACCTATTAATTTATTCACCTTATGCCTAAGAAAAAAGTAATGAAAACTGATAAAGCCGTTAAAGCCCCTGCTGCCGCTGCGCCGGTGAAAAAAATGCGTCGTAAATTTGAACCACCCCAGCTGTTAAAGGGGATGAAGGATATTCTACCCGAAGAGCAGTCTTACCGGATGGTCATCTTACGCAAATTGGAAGATATTGCCATTGCCTATGGTTATCAACGCGTTGATACACCTATTTTAGAGCAGGCGTCCTTGTTTCAGCGCTCAATTGGTGAGATGACTGATGTCGTGCAAAAAGAGATGTACACTTTCGAAGATAAATCAGGTGACCAAGTGGCCATGCGACCTGAGTTTACCGCTTCAATTGCTCGCTCCTACATTGAGCATGGGATGATGAACCGGACTCAGCCGGTGAAACTGTATACCATTGGACCCTTATTTCGTCACGACCGTCCGCAAGCTGGTCGCTATCGCCAATTTTGGCAACTCGATTTAGAGGTGATCGGTGAAGGTCAGCCGATTATTGACGCCGAACTGATTGCCATTGGCTATTTCTTATTTAGAGATTTAGGCTTAGAAGCCACTGTGCATATCAATAGTATTGGTGATGAGCAATGTCGTCCGCAATATATTCAAGTCCTGCAAGAATACTTCAAGGCGCGGCGTAAAAATTTATGTGAAAATTGCAAGTTGCGCTTGAATAAGAGCACCCTACGCCTATTGGATTGCAAAGAACCAGCCTGCCAAGAGATTGCTCAAGATGCTCCGCAAATCGTTGATCATTTATGTGCCCCTTGTCGTGACCACTTTGTGAAAGTGTTAGAGCACTTGGATGAAACTCAGATTCCCTATACCTTAAATGCCAAAATTGTGCGTGGGTTAGACTATTATACCCGCACTGCCTGGGAATTTTTCCCAGTCGCACAAGGTGAGGAGCAAATGCAGAGTCAATCAGCCTTAGCGGGCGGCGGACGTTACGATACTTTGTTGGAGATGCTGGGTGCTACCCAACCCGTACCAGCCTCTGGCTTTGCCGCTGGCATTGAACGCTTAATCTTGGCCATGAAGAACAAGAACATCATGCTACCTAGCTTGTATGTACCCGATGTCTATTTGGCTCAACTGGGTGCTTCGGCGCAAAAACGCTCCATTAGTTTGATGGAGCAATTGCGTCAAGCTGGTTTCAAGGTGTGGGGTAACTTGGTGAAAGAAAGTTTGTCGGCGCAACTGAAAGTAGCGAACAAATTAGCGGTTCGATTTACCTTAATCCTTGGCCAGAAAGAATTATTGGATGGCACTATCATTATTCGCGATATGGATAGTGGTTCGCAGGAAATCGTCGATATCAAGAAAATTGAAAAGGAACTAGCTAAACGGATTGAAAAAGCTCCTGCTTTGTCACCGAATCGATCAGTAGGTGCGTATGATGCCTTAGCTGCTAACCTAGAAGAGCAGCCCAACTTGGCACCAGAAGTGGTCACTCCAGCAGCCGTTGAGCCATTGCAGACCGAATTACCGATTGGTGATAAGTAATCCGCCCCATGGATTGTATTTTTTGCAAAATTGCTGCGCATGATATTCCAGCCAAGGTTGTTTTAGAAACTGATCAAGTGATTGTGATCCATGATATTGCACCAAAAGCCAAGGTGCATGTGTTGGCTATTCCCAAGCAGCATCTGGTCACTTTTACTGATTTAACTGAAGACAATAAAGCACTCTTGGCGGAGCTCGGTTTGACGATCAAGCAAGCAGTGCAGCAACTGGGTATTGCAGAATCTGGTTATAAAGTGATCATCAATAACGGTCATGATGGTGGTCAGGCCGTACCGCATTTACATGCGCATGTCTTGGGCGGCGAACGAGTCAAAGGGATTACTTAGCGTTAGAATCATATGCGTCTGGCTATCATTTCAGTCATCCTCTGTAGTCTGCCAACTCTGGCTTTTGCTCGAACTCTGTTATTAGAGAACTATCAAAATATTCTGTCGTATTCTACTCAGTATCAGTCATCTTCCCTAGTACTTGGTAGGCATGATGCCTCGGGAGATTTTACCGGTGATGGTATCAATGATCTGGTCTACTCGGATCCAAATGACAGTGGTCAAGATAAACGCACTGGTATGGTGCGCCTCTTGCCAGGCAATACTACCATCACAGATCCGACTAAAGCGGATACTAGCCTACTGAAGAAAGGTAGTGTGGAAAATGAGCGGCAGGGAGCCAGCCTAAATTATATTGGTGATATCAATGGCGACGGCTTTGATGAGATTTTTTCCAGTGGCAAGGTCGGGGATGCCTATCTGTATTTTGGAGCATCAGACCCAACCAATCGCTCTGAAACAGCCCTCACCAGTTTATATGATTTCAATTGTTGCTTTGAGGCACTTGGTCCGGCCGATATCAATGGTGACAGTCAAGATGACTTAGTGATCGTTCATAATGATTTTTGGAGAACAGAAACGGCGGTTTATATTGCCTTTGGCCCCATCGACCCGACCACCGCCTTAACCATTACTGATGTAGCTGATGTGACTATCCCCAATCTGGGCAGGGGTGGTCGTACGTATTCTCACAGTGCAACTGGAGACATCAATGGTGATGGATATGATGATTTACTATTAGCTGATGATACCACCTACCCAGACAAAGCTGTCTATCAAATTGTGTTTGGATCAACCAGCCTGCCAACCACAGTCACAGCATTCGATGCCACGATCGCCTCAAAATATGAACTCACTGACGTGTTGACTGGAGATGTGAACGGGGATGGCTTAACGGATATACTCTGTCGGCAGGCAAGCAGCAAAGGGTTTTATCTCATATTAGGTTCAGCCGACTTAGCTGGCGAAATCGGTTTAAAAACAGCTGCCGTCTCTACCATCCCGTATACATTGGGAGAACCCGCCGAAATTGCCGATCTCAATGCTGATGGTTTAGATGACATCGTCATCGTGAAAGATGATTTGGTTGGCTCACATAATCAATACGGTTCAGGGTATATTGTGAATGGGCGTACCGACTGGCCAGCCAGCCTTACTGAACAAGATGCCAGAAGTCAATTTATTGGCGGTGGTATGTATGAAGAAATTCCTGTGATATCAGCCGGTGACATTGATGGCGATCAGAAAAATGATTTGATTGTTGGTTCACCATATTATCAGGCTGGTCAGCCAGCTCGCCTGTATTTACTCACTTCTCGAGATCAGGACAGTGATCAGTTTACTGGTCTATCCGGTGATTGTGATGATACTATCTCCACCATCAATCCGGATGAACGTGATGATACGGGTGATCAAGTGAATAATGATTGTGATGGTTACACCGATGAAGCTGCGACGTTCTCACCACTCCAAAATGGGAAGATCGTGTCAGTTGAATTGTTGCCTTATCAGCAGTTGGTTATCACCTATGCAGATGATTCTAAGCAGAGTATTTTTTTAAGTGAATATAGTAACAAATCGAACAAGTATTATAATGCCTTCCATATCCCAGAAACAAAGTTCATCGCTGTCATGAATAATGACTATGGTGACGGTGAAGAATTGTATGTCATGAATGGCTATTCAGGAAAAACAGTTGCTCGAGTGGTGGAGCATGTTTCGAACGCATTTCAAACTAACGGTATTCTTCATCTGGATCATACTACTGCGTATGGGCAAGAACTGCTGATTGGTGCCAATCATTACGAAGTGGGTGCCGGAGACTATTATTTTCCTACAGAAGTATATCTTTTTTCCGTAGATACAGTTACTGGGCAGATCATCTGGCGAGATACTGTGGCTATTGATCAGTTGTACCGTCAAGTAGAGGTCAGGGGTAAAACAATCCAGTTGCTCATTAAGGGAAATACCGTAGCGCAGTTCAAGATTACCGCAGATCTCACATTAGAACAAACCGAGTAAAGAAAGGGTTAGCTCGTGGAGCCAGCAGCGAGTACTGGACTTTTTTCGAAAAGTCAAGTGAACCAGATTGACAACCTTGGGAAAGAAGTGGTATAGTCCAAACGCAATTTGTTTATTATTTTTCTCACCTGAGGAGGTGAAATTTTGTGCCAGCTATTAGAGTGCAACGCAACGAAAACGAATCAAACGAAAGCCTAACGCGCCGTTTTGTTCGCAAAGTCCAAGCTAGCGGTAATTTAACCCTAGTGAAAAAGAAACAGCATCGTGAACGTCCGGTCAGCAAACGATTGCAGCGTCGCAGCGCCATTCTCCGTTCCAAATCTCGTGATAAACGGGAACACTTACGGAAAATCGGTAAGCTCGATGAGATCCAAGATCGTTCTAAGCGGAAATTTCGTCGGTAAAAATAAAGCTAAAAACCAAATATTGCGCATGAGCGTTTTTGCCACCATCCAAACAGACATGATTTCCGCCATGAAAAGCAAGGTAGAAATTGAGGTCTCCACGTTGCGTGGTTTAAAAGCGGCTATCCAAAAAGATGCGATCGACAGCAAGGGCTCGCCAGATGATGATCAGCGAGCTTTTGTTGTGTTGAAACAAGAGGCTAAAAAGCGGCAGGATTCTGTCCAAGCTTATCGGGCGGCTGGTCGGAATGATTTAGCCGATCAAGAGCAAGCGGAGTGGGAGTTGATTAAGCACTATTTGCCGGCACAGTTATCGGAAGCCGAAGTGAAGATCGTGGTGGATCAAGTGGTGCAGGCCAATGGGGACAATAAAAATTTTGGTTTGTTAATGAAACAGGTCATGCAACAGTTGGATGGTCAAGCCGATGGAAAGGTCGTATCCACTCTTTTGAAACAAGCACTGACTGTATGAACCGGTATAAACGTGCCTTGCAACTGTTCCTCGTCTCTGCCAGTGGTTGGGTTTTAACTACCCAGGCTGCCTGGGCGCAAGTCAATACCAGTTTTGATTTTGTGTTAGGTGATACCTCGCCAATTGATATCATCATTGCGATCATTAATTGGACGTTAGGTATCTTAGCTCTGATCGCTGTAGTCATCATTCTCTATGGGGGCTTTGTCTGGATGACCGCTCAAGGTGATGAGGAGAAGCTCACTAAAGCTAAAGCTATTTTACGTAATGCCTTGATCGGTTTGGTCATTATTTTGGCCTCATGGGGGATCGCCCGCTACATTATCAACTTGTTCCTTGATCTGACTGGGGCAACCAATGATGAATACTCGACACCGTATGAACCATACGAATCATCCAGTGGTTCGCCGTTTTACGTTGATCATTCTAATCCAGCTGATGGCGACGAAGACGTTACGTTGTGTCATATTATTGCCGTTACTTTTTCTTACCCACTCAACGAATCATCCGTCGATTCCAGCAGCTTCACGGTCACGATTCCAGAAGATTCCGTCACTAACCCGGGTGGTGGGTTGGGCAATAGTGTGAGTTGTACCTCTGATAACCAGTGTTTGTCGGGTGTCTGCAGCGATGCGGGATCCTGTGATGGTGACGCTGTAGCTGGTTCATTTGCCTTTTCCGAAAGCAGCTATGCAGCGGTGTTTTATCCCAGTACGGATTACTTATCAGACACCACCTACCGGGTAGAATTAAGCACTGCCGTTGAAGGGATTAGCCCAGACACCGGTGCTGTTTATAATTTGACCTCTGGTGACGCCAAACGTATTTTTACCTTTACCACTGGTAATACCACTGATGATATTCCCCCCAAGGTAGACGTGACAGACGTGACACCCTCCCCTGATGACGATGAAGCCGACATCTGTTTAAATCCAACGTTCCAAGTATCGTTTTCAGAGAGTTTGGATCCCGCCTCTCCAGCAGACACCAATGTCTGGCTGTATGCGGCTGCCTCGACACCAACCGATAGTCTAGATTTAGGCACCATTCGTTTAACCAGTATTGGCGGTGAGGCTGATGATACGATTGCGACCTCACCAGAATTAGAGCTGTCCAGTTACACCGACTATGGGTTAAGCCTGTATAGTGGTGACAGCACCACTGACACCTTTGAAGGGGCTATTTATGATACCTGCGGCAATCCATTGAGTGGTGATTTTGATGATGATATGGAAGGTAGCCCGACGGATGATTTTGTCGATCCGGCTTCCAGTGGGTTAGATCAAGCCTTTTGTAGCTGCACAACGGGCACTGATAGTTGTAATGTCGATATCGGTAGTAGTAGTTGCGACGTAGATGCTGACACCACTTGTACATTAGACGCTACCTGCAGTGATACCAGTGACGATTATGTTGGCTTCACATATCAATGGAACTTTACCACTGGTGACGAACCGTACTGTCTGCCTAATGTCGAAGATATTACCCAGGAAGATTATTACTATAGTGAAGATGAAGACCCCACCGGAGATACCGGTAGTGAAGATACTGGGATCGTTTTGATTGAGGGGGAGTATCTGTATCCGTTCTATGATGTCGACTTTAATAACAATATGTCGGCAGCTGGGATGAACTGTTTTGATACCGATTTTACTTCCAGCATGTCCTGTTTTGTGGATAATATTGGCAGCACTGCCATCACTGTCCGTACCCCGGTAGCCAGCCAGACCGGACGCATTAGTGTTGAAAATGCTGATGGTGCCGATACGTCTGCCGACACAGCCATCATCTTGTCGCCCTATGTGCGTAACACTTCCCCGTTAAGTGGGCCGCCCGGGCAGTATGTTACCATTCGCGGTTCCAACTTTATTGATTATGATCCAGATGATACGACCAGTGAGCGTGGCCATGTTTATTTTGATGGAGTAGAGGTGGAAGTGATGTGTGATGATGGTTGGGATGATGATCAAATTATCGTCCGAGTGCCGGATGAGTATGTGGATGGTGACACGCCATTAATTCAGGTGTTGACCGTTGGGCCAGATGAGTCGGCTGATACCAGCGATGATAAATATAGTAACCATGAAGGGTTCACCGTCACCTCTGGCAACCCTGGGCCAGGGATTTGTGAGCTTGATCCTAGTTGTAGCGATAGTGGTTTAGATGATGTAGCGGTGATTGGTGAAAACTTTGGCACCTCTGGCACAGCCTATTTAGATCCGCCCGATGCTGACTATGAAGCTTGGCCAGCCTCGCAGTGGGATGTGTATAATTCTACCTATGATAGTCAATCGGTTGTCACTGATGGTGCCAGCAGTCCATTCACAGCACCCAATGACTATACGTTGACCTTAGGTAACTCGGAAGGAATCAGTAATGGTCTAGATTTTGATATTACCTGTCACGATTCTCCCCAGGTCTTTCAGTACTACCAGTGCGATTTAGAGCAAGATACCTACTATTTACCGAACCCAACTGGTTACACGGATAATGCCTGCGTCAACAGCGTCATCTACTTTGGGTTTACCAATGACATGGATGATGCCACGGTCGAAGCCAATGCCACCATCTATCAATGTAATAGTACGGCTACACCGTATGACGCCACTACCTGTACTACTTCCGTTGCTGGAACCTATGTGACCGATTACTTGAATGCCGCTTATCTTGGTGGTGACAGTAGTGACACCTTAGATGGTACCGATGACATAGATGGTGACGGTGACATTAATGAATACGATGCCTATAGTGGCTACACCTTTTATCCAGACGGGGGTTTGGATGCTGCCTACTACTATTTGGTGACACTACCAGTAACCATTACCAATAAGGCCGGTGTCCCACTAGGGAGTGAATACAGCTGGTATTTTGCCGTCCGGGATGATACCGCTAATTGTGTGGCTGATTATTTAGCCTTGAATCCGGCTGCGCAACGGGTCAATAGTTATGATAGTTTTGATGCTTGTTTGGATCAGTATGAGTATAACGATACTAGCTATTCGTTACGAGCTCGTCCAGCTACCTCTGATTGTTTGATCTTAAACGATGCCGGTGATTACGACTGGAGTGTGACGCAGCCAGTTGGTGCGGACATTTTAAGTTTTGGTGTGAACGATGCTACTACTACGGATATTGCTTATGGTACTACAACCACTACCACGACCAATGGTTATAATACCGTTTGTTTAGAAGGTGACGATGAGACCAATGATGGCTTAGCGACTGTATCAGCCGAGCTACTAGATTCTAGTGACGGTTCTGTGGCGGCTAGTGATGATGCTACCATCGAAGTCGACTTTGGTTTCTGTACCCAAGATAGTGATTGTTACACCGAAGATTGTCGTGATACCTATTGTGATGCTACTACTTCGCATTGTGCTCCCGATATTATTGCCTTTACCCCTAACAATAGCACTGGTTCTGACGTTGGCCCCAGTGGTTGTGTCACCTTGTCTGGTTGTTATTTTGGTAACGATCAAGATCAAGAAGGTTCGTGTACGTGTACGCAACTGGAAGTGAATGATTCCGATACGAGCGATAATGAAACCTGTAGTGTGGATGAAGGGGGCTATAATTGTTTGTTGCAAGATGGCATCCAAACCTGTAGTTTAGATGCCGATTATTGTGCGTTAGGTGAGACTTGTTCCACTGAATCTACCAGCGCCAATTATGATCTCGGTTTCTTCCGTGGTTGTGATTGTACGATGACCGATGGAACGGATCGCACCTGTCGCGTTGAAGAAGGCTATACCGAGTGTGTCGCTCAAGGTGATACAGAAACGTGTGATAGCACTGATAGTAGCTTTGTCGATGGTGGTACGGGTAGTGTTAGCTTTACGGATGCAGCTGCCACTGATTATCCGGCTTCTTTCCCATCGGAAGTGATTTGTGAAGATATTTGGGATAACGATCAAGTGATCGCGCAGGTACCGGGCTCGGTGGCTGCGGGTGATTATAGTTTAACCTTAAACAGTTACTATAGTTTGACTGATATCTACGGTAGCGCCGGTGATGATGCTACAGAGTCAGATTGTACGGTGGGCAGTAACGCTACTCCTTGTTTGTGCCGCGCTGACCCAGATACGGGACGAGAAAGCACCACTACCGATTTATATGGTGAGGGTTTTGATCTTTTGACTACTGACGGTAATCAGGAGGTGACTTTTTCCCCTTCCACTAGCCGGTTACCGGCTGATGGTTCAGAAATCTGGACGAGTGCCAATTTCATTGATGAAGTCGTGGTACCAGAAGGGGCGGTGTCAGATGACGAAGGCGTGCAGTTGGAAAATGATACTTTAGCTTTAACCAGTAATGCTTTATCATTTTCAGTCAGTTGTGGCTCTAACTTAGATTGTGCCACTGGGTGTTGCAGTGCTGGTCAGTGCGCCACCGCTGAAACTTGTAATGCCTGCGAAAATAGTACAGATTGCACCTATGGAAGCTGCCTATCCGAATGCGCCGATGGCATGTGTGAACCCTACATTATTGATGTTAGCCCAGAAGCTGGTGCAGTGGGTCAGCCAGTGACTATTCAAGGTTGTCATTTTGGAACGTACTATAATCCGTCCACCTATACAACAGGTAGTAAAGTGACTGTGGACGGTATTACCGCCGAATTAGCCTGTAGCGAAGTAGATTCTTGGAATAACCTGCAGATTATTGCCACGATGCCGGATGATATTTTTGTTGATACCTCTGACACCACGGCCGATGTTGTCGTTACTCAAGTGTATACCAGTGGTGGTGCCCAGGTAGCCCAAACCAGCAACACGGCCGTCTTTAGCCAGGATGAGAGTTGTTCGGAAGTTGATCTACCAGTATTGTGCGATGCTACCCCAGGCTATAGTCCGTTGACGACCAGTTATGATGTGACCCTAGAAGGGGAGCAGTTTGCGGATGAAGATAGCGGTTACTGCACCTGTAACACCACTTCCTTAGGTGATTGTGAGATTGCAGAGGGTTCCGCCTCTTGCACGGTTTCTGCTACCACCACCTATTATGTCAATCCAGATTTCACCTCTGAAACCTGTGCTACGACCACCTCTAATGCCTATAGTGTCTATGATGGTACGCTTGGGTATTGTGTGTATACCGATCCTGATGGTGCCACCACAGTGTATTTAGATCCAGAGGATCCTACAGAAGTCTGTGCGACCACGACCACATCAGCTGATACCAATGGTTATTCGACCTATTCAGCGACCGATGGGTACTGTACGTACACTGATCCTACAGATGCAACACAGACCTGTGTGATAGCCGTAGGCAACGCTAGTTGTAGTGTATGTACCATACCGGTTGACAGCAGCACCTGCTCATTAACGGCTAGCGAGACCTGTTATGTGGATGAAGACGCTACATCAACCACCTGTTCTTCCTCTGTGAGTAACTTCACCAATTTAGATGGTTCGGCTGAATATTTCAATGATGTGACAGCCAGTGTGGACTGGACTCAATATTACGACACTCAATATATTACCGATGTGCCCGATGGTTCTGAAACCGGTGATGTACTGGTTATTGCCACTACCGATGCTGGCACCCAATGCAGCAGTAATGGTCTGGAATTCCCAGTCACGTGTGATAGTTGCAGTGAGTGTGGTAGCACGCGGGATAACTTATTGAACTGTAATTTGGATTACGATCCCAGTTTTGGTAGTTGCACGGCGGACACCGCTGGGTTCTGTCGGGATGAACCAGATTCCTGTTGTAATCTATCTAGTTGTGCGTATGATGATAGTGATGGTACAGATACCGGCACCTGTGCCGCTCAACCGATTATTCAGTTTGACGATGAAGATGCCGATGCCTTGAGTGACTACATCGAAAGTGACTACAGTATGGATGCCGGGTTACAAGATACGGATGATGATGACACGATTGATTCTGACGAAGTCGGCGTAGATAATGGTAATTATGCCCTGGATGTGATTGATTCAGCGACCTTCCCCACACCTGGTCAAAATCCTGTCTGTTCTAATGCACAAATTAGTATCCAATTTAGTCAGCCGATTACCACGAGTGCTGTCTTTGACTTCAACGATAACGATACTGTATTGGACGAGAATGGAGACGATATTACTGACTTTACCGATGACGTGGCTCCTGAAGATATTGAATTTACCGATTATATCCGGTTGCATTACTCAAGTTTTGCTGACACGAGTACGGTCACAAATATTAGCGACATAGTTTTATCCAATGATGGTACTACGTTAACGTTCGAGCTGAGTCGTGTACTCCGTCATGGCGTAGAGTTTGAGATTATTATCGAAACGGATGATTATCGCTCCGGGATTATCGATGCCGAAACTGGGGTGCCGCTAGGCTGTACTACGGAAATGGAGGATGATGGGTTGTGTTACGATGGTTACCTACGATATACCTTTACGACCACTTCCTTGACGCAGTACAGTGATTCCTGTTCACCAGCGTATGTGGTGCTGGAAGCGGACAGTGAGGATTTTCAAGATGCCAATTATACCTTTAGTGAGTCTGAACAGGAAGAAAGCTTTACTGCCACTGTGTATGCAGCCGGCGAGGATCTCTATCCAGATAATGGTACAACAGATGCAGACGCTGATGGGGTTGATGATGGCGACGATGATCAGCCGATCACCCGGATTGATGATGGGGCGGACGCTGGGTTTGATTGGACGTATGCGTGGGATCCGATCTATGACACCATCGAAGATTTAGAAGCCGCTTCTTGCCCGGTAGCTGGTATTATTACGGATGAGGAAGTCGGTAGCTGTAGCTGTGATGTGGAGGAAAGCTGTGATATTACCGCTGGTGATGAAACTTGTACGACCAGCAGTGGTGTCAGTTGTTACACCGATTCACCCAATGCCGAATGTGATGCCTTTGATTCTGGCTATGATCCTACCGATAACAATTGTGTCTGTACCGTATCCGATAGTTGCACCATCGAAGCAGCCGAAGCTAGTTGTACGGTGGATATTAATGACACTACGGTTACGTGTACAACCGATTCTACCGCTACCACACCAGTCTGTGATACTTCCGATACTGGTTGGTCTGATGGCAGTTTTGTGGAAGATACCGATACGCAAACCTTGACCGCCGATACACCAGATAGTAATGGTAGTAATACCGATACCATTGAGGTGAGGGTAACGGGAGATGGCTCGGTGGAACAAGGTTGGGGTAGCTCTGTACCTGCCGCCGAAGGGGATGATCTAACGGATAGCATCTTATTTGATCTCTACTATTGTGATGCCAACTACTTGGTCAGTTATTCGAATGCGGACTATAATTTTTACTGGCGCTATTGTCGTGGTACCGACCCGCAAGATGAAGACTTCTTGCCTGATTTTTCTACGCCGGTGTTTGAACGCAGCGATACAGACATTGATACCGCCTATGGTAGCGATCAAGAATTTATTTACGAAGTTGCCTTTAAAGATGCGACAGCCGGGAGCAACGATCCTACCACTAATAATAACTTGGTGGCAGTGCGGGTATACCCCAATGACTTTGATGGTGATTTAACCACCCCAGGGGATAGTGTGAATCCAGATCTGTGGTACTTATTGAATACCAATAATGCGGATGCTTCCTCTAGCGCCACGACCATTGATGGTTATGATGCGGTCGAGGTGGGTAACACTACCTATGTAGCGGCCACCAACTTAGACGATGGTACTGGTATTGTTTCACCGTATATTTATGTGATTGCCTACAGCAGCGATGCCGATGAGGAGACGACAGCAGTCGTAGCAGCTTTACTAGAAGGCTTTAAGTTCAACCGTAATGATGAACTATCCGCTAGTTGTGCTATTGAGAAAGTTGCGCTCATTGCGGATGCCGACCGAGTAACGGATCTAGGAACCATTGCCTATGTATTAAGCAGTTATTATTACAATGATACGGATTTGAATGGTACAGATGATTTCCCAGCCCTGGCCAGTGGGTCGTATATTTCTGGATTTACTACCTCTATCTGGCCGTCGTGGAACGATACCTTTGGTACGCTATTGGGGCAGACCTTAGATACCGATCCTGTGAATGCCTTTGCTGATGCCGAAACCAGTTGCCCGTATGATCCACCAGATTTGTCCGCCGGCGAAACGACCGGTACGTATTATGATGAAACGGGCACCTGTTGGGATCCAGTGCTAGAAGATTTCTATGGTCCAGCCGATTCAGAGCTCTATCTCTATCAATACCATGATGCCGACGATTTTGCGCTCTATACTAACTTAGAATATGATGGCACCGGTAGTTGGATTGAGGCCAAATATGATCCTTGCACCTCCTATTACGATGATGGTACAACGGCGACGACGGCTGACGCTATTAGCGCTTACTCTGATAGTGGTTGCGGTACGTTCGATTATATAGTGGAGGATAGCGAAACGACTGATAATACCACCTATGACGACCTCTTCTAGCCAAGTAGAGGATATCTTTGCTGACCAAACCGAGGTTTCGTTACCAACTGAACCAGAGCCGCCCGTCCTTGATACAGATACTACAGATACGGCGTCCAGTGTTACCCCACTGGTCGCTCCACGGCGGTCGTATGGCCGGCTGATCTTAATCATTGCCAGCTGCTTGTTGGCTTTGCTATTATTAGGTGGTATTGGGTTTGGTGTTTGGGTCTGGTTGCAGACTCCGCCAGACGATGGAACCAACCTAAGCAATGACAATGTGAACGTGGTTGTTCCAGTGGTCAATACAAATGACAATACCAATGATCCTGTGGTGGTGACGCCAACCAACACCACGGTGGATGTCACACCTACCTTCGTAGACGTTGACCACGATGGTTTGTCCGACGGTGAGGAGTTGATCGTCAACACCAACCCGAAGAAAAAAGATACCGATGAGGATGGTTTGTCTGATCGCGAAGAAGTCCGGGTCTATAATACTGATCCACGTAATCCAGATACGGATGGAGATGGCTATACTGATGGAGATGAAGTAACGCACTCTTACCACCCCAATAGTTCAGACCCTAAAAAACGTTTATTCGATTTACCACAATAAAAATAAATCCTATGGATTTTCCAAGTGCACCACAACCACAAACCCCGACCACTCCTCCTATGCCACCTGCCTTCCCGACTCCAAGTCCCGCTCCGGCTCCTACCCCGGTTCCACCGCAACCAATGATGACACCGACCTTTCCAAGCGTGGCTGCTCAACCTGTACAGATTCCGGTGCAAACGCATGCGGCTGGGCCGATGGGTAGCGATGACCAAATTTATACAATGCCAGAGAAATTTATTCCGGCTAATCAGGCTCCGGTAACCACAGCCAAACGCCCGCGTAAAACCATGACCATTATCTTAATCGTGGTGATTGTGTTAGCGGTCTTATCTATCATTGGTGGTGTGGCCTTTTATGTTTGGCAAATGATGTCGACCGAAACCGTGGTCACGGATGCAAACAATGCTGTGGTGGTGAATACGCCGGTTAATAATGCGAATACTAATAGCGCGAATACCAATTTGGATAATGCTAATACTAACGACAATGCCAACGTTGTGAATGTCAATGACGACGATAACGGTAACGACAATGCGAATGCAAACAGCAATGCTAATGACAATGTGAATGCTGATACCAATACGAATGCGGCTAATACCAACACAGTCAATACAAATACAACCAACACAAACACCACAACAGCTGTGGTTCCGCCTCCCAGTAAGGATACCGATCAAGATAGCTTAACCAACGAAGAAGAAAAGATCTGGGGTACCAAAGCTGATTTACCAGACACTGATAGTGACGGCTATAACGACGGTGTTGAAATTTTGGCTGGTTATGATCCTACCAGTGCTGTGAGTTCTACTCGTTTGTCGGCTAGCGCACTCGTCAGTACCTTTACGAATAGTGAATATAATTATACCTTGCTCTATCCCAAGAATTGGCTAGCTGAAGGCTTAACTGGTGGTGATGGCAGTGAAATTCTGATTACGCCTAATACGCTAGATTTAACTGGTCAGTTTATTGCCATTACCGTGGCTGGTAATCCTACCGGGTTTACGGCCGTTGATTGGTATATGGATACCGCCGATGTCACAGAAGCCGAAGTCGAGACCTTTACGACCTTTGCTGGTCAAACGGGTGCCTGGAGTACCGATCATACTACGGCTTATCTGACTGATACGGACTATGTGTATGCCATTAGTTATCGCTATGGCAATAGTGATACCCTTTATTTTCCAGCGACGCATGAGATGATGTTGAAGAGTATGACATTTACCGAAGTAACTACCAAGAAAAAAGATTCCACCAACACTAACGAGAACACCAACGAAGATTCCAATACGAATGCCAACGCTAACAATTGAGCTACGGAAGCAAGTAGTGGCACCACAGCTTACTCATCCACTGGTGCAACGAGTGTGGCGGGCGGTGCAACGTCAGGTGACGGTACCGCAGCGCTGGCAACAGGTGAGTGTGGTGGTTGTAGGTGATACAGCGATGAAGCGTCTGAATCAGCGTTATCGTCATTCAGCCACTGTGACGGATGTATTGTCTTTTCCGTATGGTGCCGATGGCGGTGAGGTGGTGGTCTGTTATCCACAGGCTAAACGTCAGGCTGCCAGTAAACAAGTTTCCGTACGGTCTGAACTGGCTTGGTTATTGACTCATGGTTTATTGCATATCTTGGGTTACGATCACGAACTGGCTAAGGACGCTAACGTGATGCGTCCACTAGAACAACGTATTTTACAGTATGTTTAACTTTAAGAACCAGAGCCAGAGTTTTCGTTATGCCGTGCAAGGTTTACGCTTTGTTTGGCAACAGGAGCAGAATTTTCGGGTTCAAAGCTTTATAGCGGTCTTGGTGATTATCGCCATGATCCTGTTTCGGGTAACACTCGGTGAAGCTATTATTCTGACCATGATGATCGTTTTTGTTTTGGTTTTAGAGGTAGTCAATACTATTTTTGAGAAATTTGTTGATATTTTAAAGCCGCGTTTACACATGTATGTTGGTGTTATTAAGGATATGATGGCGGCGGCGGTCTTACTGGCCGCCTGTGGAGCAGTAGCCATAGCCTTAATGGTGTTTATTCCATATATTGTGGTACAATAACGCTATGCCAAAAGGGGACATCATCACTGGTTTAGACATTGGATCAACTACCATCCGTGTTGCCGTCGGTCAAATGAATCCGCATGATAACGATCTGCACATTATTGGTGCCGCTGAACACCCAGCCGAAGGTATTAATAAAGGGGTAGTGACTAGTATTGAAGATGCCGTTGCTAGTATCTCGGGTGCTTTGGATAAGGTAGAGCGCATGACTGGAATCCCCACTGAACGATCGTATGTGAGTGTCAACGGTAGCCATATTGTTTCGCAAGAGAGCCACGGGGTAGTGGCGGTATCCAAGGCGGATGGCGAGATTCGTGAAGATGATGTGCAACGTGCCATTGAAGCAGCCCAAACGGTAGCTACTCCGCCCAATTATGAAATTCTCCATGTCATCCCACGCCAGTTTCAGGTCGATAATCAGGCCGGCGTCAAAGACCCGGTAGGGATGACCGGTATTAAACTAGAAGTTGATGCGCAAATTATTCTCGGTCTCACCTCGCAAGTCAAAAATCTCACTAAGTGTATTTATCGTACGGGCACGGATATTCAGGATCTGGTCTTGGGTGTGCTAGCCGTGAGTGAAGCGGTGCTGACCAAACGACATAAGGAATTGGGAGTTGCCTTAGTGAACATGGGTGGCCTCACGACTAGTGTAATGGTATTTGAAGAAGGGGATGTGATTCACACCAAAATTTTACCAATTGGTTCTGGACATATCACTAATGATATTGCGATTGGTTTACGTACCTCGGTGGATGTGGCTGAAATCATTAAGGCACGGTTTGGTACGGCTGTCCCGGGAGATGTCGCTAAACATGAAGAAATCGACCTGCGTGAAATTGACCCTACTGAAAATAGCCGGGTATCGCGTAAAGAAGTGGCTGAAATCATCGAAGCGCGCTTAGAAGAGATTTTTACCATGGTGAACAAAGAGCTAAAATCAATTAATCGTCATGGTATGTTGCCAGCCGGTGTTGTGCTCACGGGTGGCGGCGCTAAACTGACCGGAATTGTGGAGGTGGCTAAGAAACTATTTTCCTTACCCGCTTCGATTGGTACCCCCCATAAATTTAAGACGGCTATTGATAAAATTGAAGATCCGGTGTTTGCTACGGCGCTTGGTTTAGTGATGTGGGGAGAGAATATGCATCAACAAAACAGTAGTGGTGGCAGATTGGCGTCTTTGGCTAGATTTTCGGCGGTGGGGGATGCCACGACCAAAATGAAGAAGTGGTTCAAGAGCCTTCTACCCTAGGTACTCATTAAAAAATAAATTTCCCTTGCGCTTAACGAAGACTAAGTCGCTTAAGGGAAATTTATTCTTTAATTTTTCTCCAAAAAATCCGGCAGACTGTGTTGGAACGACTTAGGTCCTCCGTTAAGTGAGAACACAGTCTGCTGGATTCAATGTGTGCAGCATGAATACAAATTGTATTCAATATATTGACGTAATCTTGAATAGCAAGTAGTATAGATACTTGTAAGTTTAGCATTGAACAAAATAAGTGTTTTATGGCCAATGGTAATAAATATATGGAAGTAAAACCAGATGTCGAAACATTCGCTAAAATCTTAGTGGTCGGTGTTGGTGGCTCCGGTGGTTCAGCCGTTTCGCGCATGATTGATAGTGGTCTTAAGGGCGTGGAATTTGTAGCGGTGAATACCGATGCTCAGGCTTTGCACCACAACCCAGCGAAACGCAAAATTCATATTGGTAAAAGCACGACCCGTGGTTTAGGAGCCGGGATGGATCCCAGTGTTGGTGCCAAAGCGGCTGAGGAAACGAATGAAGAATTAGCCACGATGTTAAAAGGTGCCGACATGGTCTTTGTCACTTGTGGCTTGGGTGGTGGCACTGGTTCTGGTGCTGGGCCGATCATTGCCCGCATGGCGCGTGAGGCTGGTGCCTTAACTGTAGCCGTGGTCACACGACCGTTCGCCTTTGAAGGTGCTCAACGTGGTCAAATTGCTGATAGTGCTTACAATGAGATGGCTGATGCCGTGGATACCATTATCACCATTCCGAACGATCGGCTATTGCAGATTATTGATAAGAAGACCTCTTTACTGGATGCGTTCAAGACAGTTGATAATGTCTTATTTCAAGGCGTTCAAGGTATCTCGGATTTAATTACAGTGCCAGGTTTGATTAACGTTGACTTTGCTGATGTGAAATCGGTCATGGCGAACGCCGGTTCGGCTTTGATGGGGATTGGTAAAGCCAGTGGGGAGAGTCGGGCAGTAGATGCCGCTAAATCCGCTGTGGATAGTCCTTTACTAGAATTAAGTATTGATGGTGCCAAAGGGATTTTGTTCACCATCACCGGTGGTCCGAATATGGGTATGTATGAGGTGAATGAAGCAGCCCGGGTGATTACCGAATCCGCTGACCCATCTGCTAAGATTATTTTTGGTGCTAATGTCGATGAATCCATGGGTGATGAAATTAAGATCACGGTCGTAGCCACTGGGTTTGGTCAGCCAGCCAAAGCGGCCAAAAAGATCCAAGCCGTTCGTCCAACCCCGTTCAGTAAACGGGATGATATGGATACCCCAGTTCCAGCCTCGTTCCGCAACAAAAATATCATGGATGAGAAGCCGGTCGACAATTCCGATGATGATGACCTGGAAGTTCCAGCCTTCATCCGGAAGAAGATGATGTAGCCTTATAACAATAACCCTGTACTTTATGTGCAGGGTTATGTTGGATCAAGCAAATAACCCCAGGTATAAAACCTGGGGTTATTGATTTTACATACGTATTGGCTTTACAAATTGACCTTAATTCACTAGGGTGTTCGCGGAGGTGTCTCTTGCGTCAATCACGGTTCTTCCTTGGTGTCCCTTCAACCAGCCCGGTTTTCGCGGCGCTGCGTCGGCTCTCCCACGAGATCGGACGCGCCAAGTCGCGCCGGCTGTTCGAACGCTTCGCTGCCGACCCTCCCCAGGGTCTCGAAGCGGTGCTCGACTGGGTCGAGCGGGCAGTGGATCAACTGGAAGTCAAGCCGGCTGACCGTGCTCCCATGCGGCGGGTTGTGGCCGTCTGGGTGCGAGCGCAGCTCGGTCTGCCCAGGTCGTCGGCCTGATCGGCGACCAGTGGAGACATGCGAGACGGCCGGCGCTGTATACCCATACAGCGACCGGCCTTTCCCTTTTTCAAACCGTACGTTACACTTTAACTAATTAATCTTTAGCTGTTGCAGCCTATGCACATCGTACAAAAACTAATAGCTGTTACCACATTAACCGCCGTCACGTTGTTGCCGGTCGTGGCTAGTGCCCGTACCTATACCAAAGTAGAGGTACTAGAGATTTATGGTGCTGAACTATCTACTGGTTATGAACTTAATAATCATAACTGTGATTATGATTTTGTCACATCTGATTTAGTGATCGATATCAAGAGTGCCTTTACCGATGGTACGATTGATAACGCCTATATACGCTATCTGGGACATAAATATAAAAACTTAACCGGCGATATTCATTCCAAAAACAAGAAGTACTATCAAATTTTGTTGCAGAGTGCTGATGATACCTTAACTTCAGAATATGGCCAACTCACCTTTACGCTCAATATCAAGAAAAAGAACCCATATGCTACCTCGCACGGTAAAGCTAAGGTGAAACGGTCTGCCAGTGATGATTACGAAGCCTGTAGCTCGAAAGCCACCTTCTAGTTTACCGATAAATAACGTATTCTCGATCTGGCCGAAGTTCTAATACCAGTTCGTTGGTGTCGGTATCATAGCTCCAGTATTCGTGATCTAGACCTAACTCTGTCACGCGGCTGGGAGCAGTGTCATACGGTAAACGTACGATGATACTGGTGTTCGTCTTGTCATACTCTAAGGCTAACTCATCAATGTTTCCGGCAGATAAGCGATAGGTCTTGTTCACTGGCAAGTTCAGTACAAAGCGGCCACCACTGGAGGAACCTTCTTCCACCATATCGATACTAGCGTCCGTGTCCAGGCGTGTAATGGTTAGCTCATCGGTATAATGTTTGTCACGGGGGTCATTAAAGACGAGGCGACCATAATCAATGTGGGGGCAAACGTAGACATTCCAAATGGTTTTGGTGACGCAGCCAGCGGTATAATGAAAATCAAGTAATGGCAATGTGACTGCTCCCGTTTTGCTATTGTTGAGCACAGCAAACATATCGCCAGCGTGGGTGACATCATCGATAAAAAACTCCTGGGCGTGTGTAAACGTTAGGTCAGCAAAGCTGTTATTGGGTGACATGGCGTAGGGATTGGTGGGTAAAATACTCACCGCGGCTTGGGTTTGGTCACCTTCCGTTTTAAAATTTTTGAACGTTGTTTGTCTGACATGTACTGGCCCGTCGTAAAAGGCGAAACCAAACTTATAGGGCATCCAACCTTCCGTTGAATCGTTACCGGATTCACCGATCACCAGTGACTTGGTCAGCGTGACGTTATTGGCAGCAAAGCTGGCACCGATGCGGTTATCCAACAGAGTAGCGTCCGTAAAGGTCAGATCGCGCCCGCGTACCCAAATGCCGGTACTGGCGTTTTTATAAGCCGTCACACTGTCGAAGGTAGCCGGCTTCGTAGGCATATAATAGACAGAGTCAAAGCCTTCACCATCAATGGTTAACCCGCGCTCACCATTAGAATGGGTTGTATTATTGGAGAACTCTTGTAGCCGCATGGTGCGGGGTACTATGTCGCTATCTTCCGCGCTCATACCCGTGGCAGCATCTAGTAAAAAGAACCAGTAACCAAAGCCAGCCGATCCAGCCGCGCTGTTACGGCGGTAGGTATTTTGCGGGTTGGTAATCCAAAAGGTGGCTGGTTCAGCATCAGAATCCAGGGTGGCTCCAGCGGCGGTATCGACACCAAGATTATGAATAAATTGATTATCCTCTTCTACACCATCTTCCAAAAAGTAACAGTGTCCTTTGGTGTGATAAGCTACATTATCTTGAATCAGTACATTACTAGTGGCATGGATGGTGATGCAGCGGTTACTGGAATTGGTAATGGATACTTGTTTGATGTAGGAACCAGTCCCATCACCAACCAGGTGAAAATGTAGGGGATACTGCGCCAAGGTAGCGTAGGTGCCTAGCGTGTCAAATTGAGCTCCCACCACGGTGGCGACAGTACTGCCATTGAAAATGATGTGGCCGGCATCATACTCTTCATCACCACTAAACTGGATATTGTGTGACAGTAAACCGACTTCAGCAAACTCATGGTGAGCACCGTAGTGTTTATAGTCTAGCTTATCTTCTAGGGTGAGTACTTTTTTGTTATTGGAGACCGCTGCAATGGTGTGCGCCTCAGCTTCCGTTGGGTCATAGCTGGTCGAAGCAATGACAATCTGATCGCCAACTTGCCAATCGACCGCTTGTTTCAGACGGAGGCGTTTACTGTCACGTGGTGCCGTAATGGCTAAGCGTGTCCAGGTACGGTCATGGTTAGCGCCATGGACAGAGAAGATACCATTGTACACTCCCAGTCGCTCGGTTTGTCCGGTGATGGCAACTTGGGTAGTCACCGAACGAGGGATAGGGTTGTCAGTTGTTCCCATTTGCCAACTACCGTAGACAGCCGCTTCATCCAGCGTCAACCGAGTATTCTGATCAGTCGAAAAATCTAGAGTGCCATTGATCGTCAACAAGTCAATCACCACATCTGATACCGCATCATAAGTAACCGTGTGATCTTCCGCAACTTCTACTGTATCATGTTCACCGGGCACGGTAGCTGCATCCCAAGTGGCGACATCGCTCCAGTTACCTGACTGTACCGAGGTGATCGTAGCGGCTTGGACTGCTAATGCGATAAACCATTGCATATGGTATAGTATAGCATATGATACATAAACCATTCGTTTGGACTGTAGTCGTGAGCAGCTTTTTATTCATTATCTCAACGGTTCCGGCGCTCGCTACAGGAACCTTTTATGTGGATAGTGTCACTGGTAATGATGCTAATAATTGTACATCTGCCGATACGCCTTGCGTAACCGTCGCCGGCGCCAAAGCCTTGATCGTAGATTTGGCCGACCCCTCGAATACGACGTTGAAGTTAAAAGGAACATTTACAGATCAGGTCAGTTTCGCAAACACTGATGTGACCAAACCCGATACGCTTGATGGTCTGCGCATCACAGCAACCGATCAATCGAATCAACCAGTCGTGAATACAGCAGTGGCGAGCACCGCGGCAATCGCCATCGTAAATATCAATAATGTGACAGTGGATCATCTGACGATTACGGGGGGAACCAAAGGGGTGTATGTAGTAGGCAGCGGAGGTTTTGTCCAAAATATCTCAATTCATGATAACAATGTGTCCGGGGTGTCTTCCACAACCACGAGTTCTGGCATTGAACTGACCTACGTCAAGTCTGGCACAATTCGTAACAATACCATTCACGATATGGCGGCAACCGTGACTGATGTGAGTTATACGTATCTGTACGGGGTTTATGTGTTGTATGGGTATAATATTGCCATACAGCAGAACACAATCTCCAACGTAGGTATCAACAGCACACTCGCTGCTACAACATCTCACGTTAGCTACGTGTATGGATTATATCTGTCCAACATCACGGACGGCATCGTTAAACAAAACACACTGTCGGATATGTTTGTGACGGAAACCGCCACCTTAGCCGATACCAATCAAACCACCAGTGTGTTTGGTTTCAACGGTTCTAATTTGTTCGATGTGGCCGTGACCAACAACACGTTTACCAATTTGACCAGTACCATTTCGGCTGATGTAGACGGCAACTATTGCACCAGCGCAGTATATGGTTTATTGGTATCGGATCTGCGGCCTGATGATGGTGTCGGTTTGATCAATCAGAATACCATCGATACAGTCACATCCACCCAAACCTGCGATTCCGGTGCACCTATCGCGCAGGGTATGAATATTCAGTACGCCTTTGGGGCGACAGTGGAAGACAACACAATTCAGCACATCACCACCTCTCATATCGCGAATGGAGAAGATGTGAGCACTGGGGGATCGGCCACCGGCATTTCTGGCCCATTCTACGGTTCTACTGTGACCTTGTCACAGAATGTGATTAGTGATGTGGGTGCTACAGCAGTCTATTCCGGTGCCGATTCCGGCAGCAATGTAACCGTTCGTGGTATTTACCAGTATGTTGGCTCGGGCAGTATTGTCGGAAACACTATCTCGGATCTCTCTATCTCAATCGATAATAACGATGCGGCTGGCTACTATGATTATGCCACACTCTATGGTATCGATTCGAGCTTTGCTGACAACGTGGTGTTAAAGAATAATACCATCAAGCAAACTACCTTCAATTACACTACCGCTGGTGTGGATGGCACGACCCTGTTCTATCTGTATGGTCTATCAATAGGCTATGCCGATGGCGCTGTGATTCAGAAAAATACCGTCAAAGATGTGGAGGTGGCCACAGCCGCTACAGATGTCACTGATGCGAGTTACGTCTCCATGAATACGTACGGGTTCTTTTTTAACAGATTACCCAATGCCGTCATCAGCAACAATCGTCTGCAGCGTTTCTCTATTTCAGGCGATGCCGGGAACGCCAACGACTTATTCAACTATGTTCAAGGGATCAACTTGAATTCTGTGTCTGGGACAATTCACAAGAACCGCATTGTGAATGCTGATGTTACTTCGACCATTGTGGCTGATGCGGCGAGTCAATTTTTCTATGCGATTGCTGTATCCACCCAAAGCAGCCAAACCGCCATCACGGACAATATCGTGCGTGATATCACTACCACCACTTCTGGAGTTGGCACGAGTAACACGGTGATGGGTATTAATGTGTCCTACGGGCCAGATTTGCTCTTAACCGGCAACCAAATTCGACCGTTCACGAGTACCGTCTCGGCCGGTGAAGCGTTAGCGCACTATGGCATTTACTTTTCGTCTGATGCGAGTCATGCTCGAATTCTGGATAATATGCTGTTGGGTAATGCCACGGCGGCTACAACGGTGAGTACCGGCATCTACCTGTCAATTGATTCCACGGTTGATGCGGATCTGATTCATAATACGATCGCTGACTGGGAATATCCAGTGCGTGCGGATGGCGGGAATAAAATTTATCTCCGCAATAATATCTTAGCTGCATCCGGATCCGACAGTTACGCTTTAGCGATTGGGCGAGATACAATGAACAATGATACCTTTAAATCCGACTATAACCTACTGTATAACGCCACGGTAGCGGATCAACTGGTGTACGATACCGATAACACCTTAGCAATCTTGTTGGCTGATTGGACCAATGTGGGTGGTAGTTATGGCTATGATGTGAATTCCATCAATAAGATTCCAAAAATCAATGCGCTCGGTCGTTTGCAAAAGGGTTCTAAAGCCATTAATGCCGGCAGTAAGGATTATCCTTACAGCAAAGGTGATGTTGAACTGACCTATTTAGCCACTGATGTGAATGGTGACAATCGGCCAATCAACGCCAAAAAGAAACAGGTAGACATTGGTGCTGATGAGTACAAGAAATAGGTATGCGCTGTCCAGCTTGCTTACACGATGATACCAAAGTGCTTGATTCCCGCGATATGGATGATGGCATGGCTACACGCCGCCGGCGGGAATGTCCCAAATGTGATTTTAGGTTTTCCACCAAAGAGCAGGTCGAAATTTTGAATTTAAAAGTTAAGAAACGCACTGATAAGATCGAACCGTACTCAACCGAAAAAATTACCCGGGGTCTCCATATTGCTTTGGAAAAACGCTTAGGGGATGAGGAAAAATTCAAAAAGCTCGTCACCGGTATTGAGCGCGATATTCAGATCGCTGCTAAGGCTGACGATACCATTGAATCCCAAGCCATTGGGGATATCGTCATGCGCCATTTGAAAAAAATTGATAAAATAGCTTATATCCGCTTCGCTTCGGTGTATCAAGATTTTGAAGACCTCCTGTCTTTCCAAGAAGAGGTAGAAAAACTCATGAGTAGCCGTAAAAAGAAATCTTAATCCCTATGAAAATCCATAAAAAACCAGCTAAAAAAACGAATCCCAAGAAAAATTTGGGCCAGGTGCATGTCTACACGGGTGAAGGCAAAGGCAAAACTTCAGCCGCGCTTGGCATTTTGTTACGGGCGGCTGGGCAAGGTCATCGTGTGTTGATGATCCAGTTTATCAAAGGGGATCGAGCCGCCGGTGAATTATTGGCGTTCCAAAATTTGGGTAAGCATGTCGAAATTTTGCAATTTGGCCGAGCCGATTTAACCTCGATGGCTGATCTGCAAGCCGTGGATGCGTATTTCACCGAGCAAGGTCTGAATTATGCTCGTGAAGCCATGCGTAGTCGGCGCAAACGTCCCGATGTCCTGATTTTAGACGAGATCACAACTGCGGTAGAGCACGGATTAGTGCGCGTGGAAGAAGTGATTGATGTGGTGGATAACCGCCACCGCAATACGGAAATCATTATGACTGGCACAACCACACATCCAGCGTTATTGAACCTGGCTGACTTAGTAACGGTGTTATACCCGGCCAAACACTATTTTGACCGGGACAACTTTGAGGCTAGATCAGGAATTGAATTTTAGTATCTTGGAGGTCGCTTTGGAATATTCTCGGCGATCTTTAGCGCTCGGTTTCCAGGTAGCTTTCAATTTGGTGCCGTCCGCCACGTTCACCTGCAAACTGGCCCGGCCTTTAGAGTTGGTGCGTACAGAATCAATTTTTTTCCACTCACCGGATTTTTTACGATACACTTTAACGGTTTTATGTTTCAGATTCTTAGCTGTGGCGGCATCACGTAACCTGATTGAAACATTTTTTTGATTTTTTTCCGTCAATCTCAATTTGGCACGTGATTTAATGTCGAAGACACCGCGGTCGTTACCGGCCATCAGTCCATCAAAGAACATGGCGTAAAAGTTTTCTTGTTTCAGGCCTTCGTACCATTCGCCCCAGGTGTCACCACCGTCACTCGATTTATAGACCGTGCCGTTTAGGCTGCTGCCATCCTGACCAGTGACATAGAGCGTAATAGGACTGGTGGTGGTCTGTGGAGTTAACGTATCCAAATTATTGGCATCTTCGATAGTAATTTCCGTCCAGGTGCTGCCGCTGTCCGTTGATTTCCACAGGCCTTCTGGAGTGGTTACCAGCAATACAGTATCGTTGTCTGGGTGAACTAATAAGCTTGTGATGATTTGTCCTGAGACATCACCACTGACCTCGCTCCAACTGCTGCCGTTATAGGTGTACACGCCAGGAGCAGACGCATCTCCATCCACCCCAACATACAGGGTATCGTCAGACGCAATCGACATGGATGTAGCCGGAAAATCGTTGGTAAAGCCCAAATCAGTCCAGGTTTGGCCAGCATCTGTACTCATAAACACTGCGCCGTTGTCATCGCCCGTTAAATCATAGTTACCAATCGCTGCATACAACGTGTTGTCATCAATGCGTGACTGCACGATTTCGTAAGCCTGACCCTGAAACTCGGGAGCTGAGGCAGTAGACCAGGTATCGCCACCATCAGTGCTATACGCCAGATTTTCTCCACTACCAGATACAACTACATTGGCATCATCTGGATTGACCCAGACCCCATGCACATTATTAGTACTGCCAGCTGGCAAAATAGGATACTCCCAGGTGGGCTCATCAGCATCGAAGTTTTCCGTTTTCGCTAAGCCACCATTCGCGCCCAGCCAGACGGTCACTTTATCACTGGTTTGGGTAATATCATACACTTTGACTGACGCCACGCCATCCACAATATCTGTCCAGGTGGCGGTGCGGTCAGTACTCTTGGCTGGCCCCATACTGCTATTATTGAAGACCACATTCTCATCTTCCGGATCAACGGCTATTAAATCTGCATAAATGCTCGACAGGGGAGTATCACTGCCATAATCTGTCCAGGTTGGTGAGCTAACGGTCGGGTTATCGGTGTACATAAATCCAACATATAACCGGCCAGTCGTATCAAAGGCTAACCCACTGCCACTATCAATGGCAGTCCAGTTGTCACCACCATCTGTAGTGATGTAATTGGTGCTGGTAGCCACTCCTGAAGTGGTGGCGAAATTATCACCATCAGTTGGGTTGACCGCTACTTTCCACAAACTTGTACCTTCAGCCATGCCGTTATTGGTGACTTCCAGGTCAGTCCACGTTTCACCACCATCCGTGCTTTGCCACAAAGCTTCTTGGTCAACAATGGCGTAGAAGACATCGGTATCTGGGGAAGCGGCTAAATAACTCATGTCGGCACCTTCAGAAACCGTGAACAGATCGAATGTTTCACCACTATCTGTGCTTATACCAACCTGTCCGTTACCTGCGTCTACTACTAGGCGATTATGTGCACTTACGAGTACACTACCGACCGTCCCTGCAAGGTTAGGACTGATGTCTTCCCAAGTTGTCCCTTGATCTGTTGTGCGCAGCAAGCTATCACCAATCAAGGCAAAAGCCGTACCGCTCGTTGGGTCAACTTCTACTGCCGCCCCATTCCCGTAATTGACGTCACTGGGAAGACCAGACCAGGATTCTCCCAAATCAGCCGACACAAATAACCCATTAGGGGAAAATGTGATCATGTATGCCGTATCGCTCAGTGGATCAAGGGCGAAATCAGCCGCTTGACCACCATACAAGCCAAGGTTAGTGGCGATGGCCGTATTTTGGGTGTCTACTTCTTGAGCGGTCGTTACAACACCTAGGGTTAGACCTAGTAAGGTAGTAAGATAAATCCGTTTGAACATAGTACTTCCCAGCTAATACTTAATTAGCCTAATGATACCCTTTTTTTAGACTTATCCACAAGTCTAGGTGTACTACCCTCCCTACCCAACACAACCTATTGTGGTATAATGTAACTTCTAACACAATATATAGAAAATCGTATGTATAAGCTCGAAGGCCTCGCTAAAGATGTATTTTTTGATCGCTACACCCTGAAGGATGCAGCCGGTAAGCGAATGGAAGATACTCCAGAACAAATGTGGCACCGGGTAGCCAAGGCCATTGCGAATGTCGAGAAGACCGACGCGCGCAAACAAGAGTGGGAAGAGAAGTTCTATAGTGTGTTAGAAAACTTTGATTTTGTCCCCGGTGGTCGTATTTTAACCGGTGCTGGCTCCGGCGTACCGTTAACCTTGTATAACTGTTTCGTCATTCCATCACCAGAAGATAATCGCGGTGGTATCTTGGATAGTGTTAAATTAATGGTGGAAATCATGAGCCGCGGTGGTGGTGTGGGTGTTAATTTATCTTCGATTCGTCCCCGTGGTGCGTATGTAAAAGGTGTGAATGGTACCGCTTCGGGTGCAGTGTCGTTTGGTGCGCTCTATTCCTTTGCTACCGGTTTAATCATTCAAGGCGGCTCACGCCGTGGCGCCTTAATGTTGATGTTAGATGTTGATCATCCAGATGTGATGGAGTTTATCACCGTCAAACGTACCATGGGTCAGATTACGAATGCCAATTTGTCGATCTGTATTTCGGATGCCTTCATGGAGGCGGTCAAAAAGGATGCTGATTGGGACTTGCAGTGGAAAGGTAAAGTCTATAAAACGGTCAAAGCGAAAGCCATTTGGGATTTAGTCTGTGAGTCGGCTTGGGCGGCTGGCGAACCAGGGTTGATGTTTAAGGAACGCTACAATAAAGAATCGAACTCTTGGTACTTTGAAGATATTATTGCGACTAACCCCTGTGGTGAACAAGGTTTGCCAGCCTGGGGCGTGTGTAACTTGGGCGCGATTAATGTGTCTAACTTCGTGAAGGAAGACCGTACTTTTGATTATGAGCGGTTAGGTAAAGTCTCCAGAATTTGCATGCGCTTCTTAGACAACGTAGTGGACACGACCGATTATTTCTTCCCAGAAAACGAAGCTGCCCAACGGCGGATTCGTCGTACCGGCCTGGGCACGATGGGATTGGCCGATGCCTTGATTAAGATGCAAGTGCGTTATGGCAGTGATGAATCGGTCAAGATTGTTGAAAAAATGCACGAAACCATTCGCGATGAAGCGTATATCGCCAGTTCTGAAATTGCTGCTGAAAAAGGACCGTTCCCAGCTTTTGAGAAAGAGAAATACTTACAGGGGCACTTTATCAAACGCTTACCACAAGCAGTGCAGGAGATGATTGGCAAACAGGGGATTCGTAATGGTGTTTTGCTGACGCAAGCGCCGACGGGTACCACTAGTATTTTGGCGGGAGCTAGTTCTGGCATTGAACCAGTGTATGATTTTGCTTTCCAACGTAAGGATCGTTTAGGCGTGCATACCGTGTATCATACTTTATTCAAAGCTTGGAAAGACGCGCATCCAGACGAGACTACTATCCCAGACTATTTTGTGAATGCTAAGATCCTGACTCCAGAAGAACATGTGCGGATGCAAGCCGCTATTCAGCATTATGTGGATTCTAGTATCAGTAAAACAGTCAATGCTCCCAATGATCATACCCAAGAGCAAGTGCAAGAATTGTATATGAAGGCGTATGATCTTGGCTGCAAAGGCGTGACCTATTTCCGTGATGGTTCCCGCAATGAATCGGTCTTAACCAGTTTGGATGATGTCAAGAAAGAATCTGCTGCGCCGAAGGCTGCGCAGGATTCTAAAGAGAAAGAGACAGTCATTTCACCGCGCTTACGTCCAGAACGGGTGGCTGGTATTACCTATAAAATTAAAACCGGCTATGGCACGATGTTTGTGACGGTGAACCATGATGAAGAGGGGAAACCATTTGAAGTATTTGCCACCATCGGTAAAGCCGGCGGGGTGTTTGCGGAAGAATCAGAAGCGATTTGTCGTTTAGTCTCCTTAGCCTTACGGGCGCGCATCCCACTGCAAACCGTTATTGAACAGATTAAAGGGATTCGTGGACCGATGCCGATCTTTGGTAAGAATGGGATGATCTTATCGATTCCAGATGCCATTGGCCAAGTGTTAGGGCAACATATGCAAGATGTCGAAGCTAAACAAACTCCAGCGCAACAGGCCGCCGAACGTGAGAAAGAAGTCGTGATGATGAAAGATCAAGCGGAAGAGATGGTGCAAACGACCTTAACGGAAACGGTGAAAAAAGCGGAATCGAAGTATAAGCTGATTGAAGCCTCGTCATCAGTTGCCAACTTGGGCTTCTCTCCAGAATGCCCTGAATGCAGCAGCATCATGGCGATGGCCGAAGGTTGTCTGACCTGCTTCTCCTGCGGCTATTCTAAGTGTACGTAACACAACCACACCTTCCCCCTACCCCCTTCCTATCTCAGGAAGGGGGTGCTATGATTCGTGCATGAAAAATGTGTTCAATAAAAAAAATATCCTCACAGCCATCGCGTTGTTAGCTATCGGCATCCTTGGCCGCTTAGCGTTAGAAGCTTACCCGAATGTGGAAACTTTAACAGCGGTGTCGATTATTGCCGGTGCTTTATTAGGGCCTTACCTGGGCTTGGCGGTGGCGTTATTTAGTGTGGTGGGTTCAGATATGGTGATTGGTAACACTAACATTTTGCTCTACACCTGGACTGCTTGGGCGGTGATTGGGGTTGGTAGTGCGTGGCTGAAACGCAAACAACGTGGACAACTACAGGTGTGGTTAGACAGTTTAAAGTTCACTGGCTTTGGCGTAGTGACTACGTTGTTTTTTTACGCCTGGACGAATTTTGGTGTCTGGCATTTGAGCGGTATGTATCTCCATACCTGGGACGGTTTAATGCTGTCCTACTACAACGGCTTACCGTTTCTACGTAATCAATTACTGGGTAATTTGTTGATTGTACCGGTGTTATCCGTGGCAACATTGTCGGTGTTGAAATATGTACCGGTGTTCTTACAGCAGAGAGTCCAACAGCGCCAGTCCGTTAAGATATAATGCATTGACAAAAGTGGTTTAAGCTGGTAAAGAGAGGCCAGCTCTTTGAGCTTGAGCAGGTCTTGCTCTGCCCCCAACTCACTTTCCCCGGTGACCAATGTCCTCCTTCCTCGCTTTTCTGACGGACTTCTGGGTTATCCCATTTGCGCTGATTAGCTTCGGTCTCATCCTCCTGCGGATCCGCTACCACATGCGCACTCCAGGCAAGTCAGGCGAACCGCCTCCTGACCACGAGGATTCCTAACCGCAGCTGGTCTGGCTGGAACTTTCGTAGTTGATGTTCGTGGTGTGCACAGACCTGCTCACCACCCTTGAATTGATTAACCATAATCAGTTGGAGGGTGGACAAAGCTACCGAATCGTGCTACGGTTTTGGCTCTTAGTAGTCTTTATATAACTAGTAATCATCAACTTTATGTTCAAACGTACCCTGACGATCGCCATTGTTTCCACCTTATCAGTGATGAGTGTGGTAATGACTGCCCAAGCGGTCACTAGTTTGATTACCGGCAACAACAACCTCCGTCTGTACGGTGAAGCTTTTAACCCCAAGGGTTACTTTACGGTGGCTGACGATATGGTTATTACGGAAAAACTCAACGTCAAAGGGGATGTGTCCGATAGCAAAGGCAATCTCACTTTGAACGATACGGTAGCGGTCACTGGTGATCTCTATGTCGAAGGCAACGCTGAAGTAAAAGGGGAGTTATACAATTCAAACGATGTGGTGACCGTCAATGATGATCTGTATGTGGGTGGACTATTCTCGATGAATTCAATCGAGACTCCTACGACTAGTACGTGCGAAACCAATGGCGGGTTATCCTATGATGCTAGTTATCTCTATCTATGTGTTGACGGTACGTGGAAGAAAGTAGCGTTGCAAAGCCTGTAATGGAAATCAGCAAAGACAGTTTAATTGGAGAAGTGTTACTGGAATATCCTGAAGCCCAGGAAGTAATGTTGAAATACTTTGGTGAACAGGTAGCCTGTGTGATGTGTCCTGGTCAAGCCTTTGATACCTTTGCTATGATCGCTGAATTACACGGCATCGAAGAGGATGTTGTGGAAGCGATGTTAGTGGAGATGCGTACTGTCGTGGCTGAGATCGAAGCGGAACGGAAATAAATTACAAGATCGGTAAGTATTTATCAATCTCGTATTGATGTACTTGGCGGCGATACTCGTTCCATTCGTGTACTTTATTGGCAATCAGCTTGGTGTGGACTTCCTCGCCTAAGGCTTCTTTGAGTAGACTGCTACCCTTGGCCAACTCAATGGCTTCCCGCAAACTGCCGGGTAAAGCGGTGATACCCTGCTTAGTCATCTCGGCATCCGACATTTCATAAATATCAGCTTCGGTGGCTGGGCTGAGTTTATAATTCTCTGTGATGCCCTTGAGACCAGCGCGTAACATGACGGCAAAGGTTAAATAAGGGTTAGCGGCTGGGTCTGGGCAGCGTAGTTCAATGCGAGTGGCATTGGCTTCACCGCGAGTCAATGGGATGCGAATTAAAGCCGAGCGATTGCGGCGACCCCAGGCTAAGTAGGCCGGGGCTTCAAAGCCGGGCACTAACCGCTTGTATGAGTTCACATATTGGTTAGTGACTATAACAATTTCTGGCATATGTTTAAGGACACCGGCGACATATGATTTCGCGATAGCCGATAAACCGTATTCGTCATTGCCTTCATGAAACATATTAATGCCATCTTTCCACAAACTTTGGTGGACATGCATGCCACTACCATTTTCGCTAAAGATGGGTTTGGGCATGAAGGTGGCGTAGGCTCCATTTGAGCTCGCAATCTCTTTCACTACGTACTTATACGTCATAACGATATCACCCATGGTCAACGCATCACTATATTTCATGTTGATCTCTTGTTGGGAGGCGGCGACTTCATGATGACCACGTTCGACACTGTAGCCGAGCTTTTCCAATGCTTCTACGGTGCGTTCACGGAGAATCGTACCTTCGTGCATGGTGATTTGGTCAAAATAACCAGCTTTATCTAAGCCTTCGGTAGCGGTTTTGGACTTGAAATAAAAATACTCTAATTCTGGGCCAACAAAGTAGTCGTAGCCAAGCGACTTAGCGTAATCGACATTACGGGCCAGGACGTTGCGTGGGTCACTGTGGTAAGGGTTGCCTTGGGCATCGAACACCCGACACATGAAGCGAGCAATTTTGTGGACGTCGGCTTGTAAGGGAATGATCGCAAAAGACTCTAAAACCGGTTTTAAGACCAGGTCGCTTTCTTCAATCCGGGCAAACCCATCAATGGAAGAACCATCAAAGAAAGTGCCTTCCTCAAGATAGCGTTCTAAACGTTGTACCGGGAAGGTGATCCCTTTCAGTTGACCTAATACGTCGGTGAACCAAAAACCGACCATCGTAACTCCTTCGGCCTTCACTTTGGCCATGATCTCTGCCTTTGTCATGTGGGTGATACGTTACTAATAAAGAAAAAATCTTCGCCCCCGTATACGACGAGAGTGAAGACAGCGTTGTCTTGCAATGGGTGTACGACATTGTACCTAGGTAGTATAACGGGTTAGCTGGTTTTGTCAAAAGTGGCTCGAAGTTTACGTAAAGCTGCTAGTACCTCGGCCTGGGTCTTGGCATGCTGAATGCCGAATCCGCTCATGCTATAAGGTAAATTGATTAGGTTTGGTTGCTGTTGTGCCACGAGTAGCGTTTCAACTAACGCGCGTTGTACAGTTGCATCCTCGACAAATTGTTGTGGGCAAAGTTCGCAGAGACCAAGGTACGCACGATCTAATCTATCAAATAATTGCCAGCGCGCTAATTTTCGTTTTAGGGTTTGTCCTGCCGGGTCATTAGCTAAGCTAGCACTTAACCGTTGTGGATCAAGAATACGTAATTCCACAAATGTGCCATACGGTGGCAGGTCATTGACTTTGGCCTGGCGGGGTACAAAGTTAAATTGTGGGTGTACTGGAGTAATACCGCGTTCCAACATCTTTACAATAATACTCGTTGGGTTGATCGCTCGGGCTGTTGCCAGAGCCGTAGCAACATCCGCCCCACCATTGATTAATTCGGGACCAAATTCATCGACCACAGCGTGATCAACGGCCTGACCCGCGAGATACATAGCTAGTTTTTTGTCTTCGGTTAACCCATTATCTTGTAGACCATGGATAATGGCATAACCAGCATCGACAATGGCATCGTACCGTTTTAATAACTCAGTGTCACCTTGGGCTCTCTTCGTTACTGTCATCGGAACATCAGCCGTGGGATCAAATTGAATCTCACCATCCGATCCGGTTGTTAAGCGTGGATCAACACCACCGACGATACCAACCGTATGATCTGGAAACAGTTCATGAATGATAGTCATTTCATAAAACACCGCTTTGTGATGAAACGGTGACACAGGTATCCGTTTGGCGTCTTCGGTCTCATGTTTGACCTGGCGGTGAGTGCGATACCATTCCTTTAAGACCAGTGGGTTTTCCGGTGTCCCAAAAAAATAGATGCGACCCTCTTCACCACGTTTATCGGGTGTGCGCTTACGGATAGGGTCGATGTCTTTACGGTCTAACATTGCATTATAACGACAAAGCCAATAAGATCGCCTCGGCTACCTCCTTCATGGTTTTTTTGGTGTCCATGGATTTTTTGCGGATCAGGGCATAGGCGGCATCTTCACTCAGCTGTTGTTGTCTCATCAGCATACCTTTAGCCTTCTCCACCACTTTTCTGGTCTCGAGGGCATCTTTGAGGGCTTGAGTTTCTGACAATAATTTAGCATTATAAATCGCCCCACCTACTTGGGTGGCGATCATTTTTAGTAACGACAAGTCCGTTTCTGGATGTTGGCGTTTTTTACGGTGTTGTACATTAATGACTCCAACCACATCACCTTTAAACATAATGGGTGCAGAGACAAAAGCTTCCCAGCGATCTTCGTCAACGTCTAAATGAGGAACAAACTTGAACCGACTATCAGCGTAAGATTTTTCTGTCAGGACTACTAACTTGTGGTGTTCGGCCACCCAGCCAGTGATACCCTCACCATACTGCATAGCTACTTTATTAATCATCTTGGGGTGGGGTATTTTTGAGGCCTTTAAAATGAGGTGATCATCCTGGGAGAGGTAAATCAAACAGGAATCCGCCTTCATCGTTTTAGACACTAAATCCACCACTTGAGCTAACACCTCATCTAAATCTAGGTTATAGCTGATGGTTTCGGTAATGCGCTCTAGGAGTTGTAATTGTTGCTTCAACATGCCCCCATGGTATACTAAGTGGTATGAATCCTCAAGTGACCAGTCGCAAATTTGGGATCGCTGCTGCCATCGTGACTCTATGGCTCTTTTTACATCAGACCCTGGCTTTTATCATTGCCGTGGTGCTGGGGACTACTAGTTCTAGCTATAAAGATGAACCAGCTACCATTACATATTTGGTCTTGTCGGCTTTTGGTGTCTTACTTGGTATTGCTAGTCTGACATTGAGCGCCTTAAATCTCATGAAGGATACTAAAGGCAAGTGGCTAGGAATTGTGTCCATCATTATCACCTTACTTTGTTTGGCAGCTACCATTATTGTGGCCGTTTGGTCCTCGGTTGATACCTGGGGTTAGGTCTTCACCTTAAAAATGTTGCGCTAAAAAAGTTTGCAACCATGGATCTGGTTGTTGTTTGAGTGCTGCCCAGATATTCGCTGCGGTGATTGTTCCAGCCCGCAAGACAATGGCTTGGTCAGCGATATAGTTGGCTTCGGCTAAATCATGCGTGACATACAGCACCGGTAGTCGCAGAGCGGCTAGTTGTTGTTTTAATAACCGTACTAGTTCAACCCGTAACAGCGCATCGACGCCAGCAAACGGTTCATCAAACAATAAAATTTTTGGTTGATAGACCATGGTGCGGGCTAACATCACCCGGCGTTGTTCACCACCACTCAACTGATGTGGGTAGCGCTTTAAAACAGCGGTCAGTTGGAGTTGTGCAGCTAGAGTGTTTACCGCTTGGGCAATCATCACCGGCGCTTGTTTGCGGAGTTTCAAGGGGTAGGCGATATTGTCCGCGGCAGTGAGATGCGGCAACAGGGTGTTGTCTTGTTCAACGTATCCCAATGAGCGTTTTTCTGGTGCCAATCCATCGAGTGGCAGGTTATTTAACTGGATTGTACCTTGATACGATTCTAAGCCAGCGATGCAGCGTAGCAAACTAGTTTTACCGGAGCCCGATGGACCAATCAGAGCAGTGACTACATTTGGTTGCACCTGAAAAGACAGTTCTGATAATATCAGCTGATCATTTTTAGATAAAATCAGGTGATCAACGGCGAGCATAGAATACAGTAATGATGCCAGTCATGCAGCCAAGTATAATAAGCATAGCTAGGCTACCGACGGCAAAATGGTAACTGCCGATCAGTTGCAGGGCGTAGCCCATGGCCAAGGGTTGTTGGTGAGGTGTCAAATTGGTACTGATACTGGCATCGCCTAGGATGAGGATAACTCCGAAAATCACTACAGAGCGTATCGCTGGTAGTTGTAAGCGATACTCCAATTTTAATCTGTCCCAGACATGAGCGCCCAGTACTCGACTCGTTTGCAGCAGAGAGCGTCCATAGCGTTGGCGAGCTTGATGTAAAATAATCGTAGTGATTGGTAAAACTGATAATAACAAGGCACCCACTATACTGAGGTAACCTTTACCAAACAGCTGGTACCAAATAAACGAAGCGGTGATTGGTGAGATGCTCAAGAGTAGCAGGCCTAGGGTGGTGCCTAGCCGTAACAGCATCACCATACTAATGCTGATCATCAGCACGATCAGCGTAATACCAAGGGTACGTAACAGCGCACTACTAAATTGGCTGTTGAGTAGGGTGGTTACGTCAGTGGCTGTGATGGTCGTGATGATTCTCCTCACCAATGCCAACAATGGCAGTAGTACTAAACCGGTGAGTAGTCCGCGCAATACTGTCCAGTACCACTGGCTGGGTGTAGCCGGTAGCGGAGTATATTGAGCAGGGACATAGTTTGGTTGGGTGAACACAAGTACAATCATGACCGTGAGTAGGATCAGAAATTGAATCGCCGCCGCCACTAAGGCTATAGTCGGTTGGTGATAGAGGTAGATCTGTTTATACAACCATACCTCCATGGTTTGACCATGCACACCGCCGAGTTGTAACGGTAAGATGAAACTCGTAAAGCTGTAAAGGAAGATGATACCAGTTGTTCCAATGATGGCCAGACGTAGTTGTGGTAACAGTACTTGTCGGAAACGTTGCCAACGATTGGCGCCTAGTAGTTGTGCAGCGGCTTCGGTAGCTGGCGAAATGCCGTTTAAAGCTGACCGGAACAAACTATAGGCCAGTGGAACATTATAGTATCCGTAAGCCAGTAGTATAGTCGTAGGGGAATATAAGATTGGCAGCGGCAAGAGGCCTTGGGTACCAAAGGTAGCAATAAAACTAGTGGCCACAATGACTGGCGGCAGAAATACCGGCAACAGCATGCTGCCGATAAACCAGCGTGGGGCCGGTTGTTGCCACAGCCGTTCAACAACAGCCAAACCTCCGCCAATACCCAAGGCGAGCCCAACGGTAATTATTGAATACCAAAGGCTTGATTCCAATCCTGTAACCATGTGGTGTAGTCCTGTTTAACGGTGGCTGCATCTATGGTAAGAATCTCATCAGCTTTGGGTTGGATAATTTGCGTGTAGGCAGCTGGCCAGGTACTGGCATCGCCACCGACTGGAAACATCCATTGGGTAGTCGGGATTTGATTTTGCACTGCGTCGGACAGCAGGTAATCGATAAACAATTGACCACCGGCAGTTTGATTATTACCGCTGACTTGCGCCACATATTCGGTTTGTTTCAAGTAGCCATCTGAAATCGGTATCGCAGCATAACGATCACTGCCTTCTTGATCAATATGGTAGGCCGGACTAGTCAGGTAACTTAACACAATCGGCGCTTCACCATTTAAAAACATCGTGTAGTAAGCAGTATTCCAATCCGGTGCGACGGTTAGGGTTTGATCAGCTAAGGCTTCCCAGAATTCATTGCTGTCATCGCCGAACACCGCCTGGCCCCACAATAATAATTGCGTGCCGGGTGAGGATAAGCCCGCTTGTTCAATAATGATTTTGCCTTGATAGGTCTCGTCTTCGGCTAAGGTTTCTAAACTGATCGGTTCTGGAAATGATAATTGGGTAGTGTCATAGACAAAGCCCACATAGCCGTAATCAAAAGCGGTTGGATTCGTAAATAAATCGGCATCACCATAACGTGCCACATCGCTGTTATCGATCCCTAGTACCACATCGGCTTTAGGTGCGGACTGTTCCAATAAAAGCTGGCTGACCATGGCACCGGTATCGGCAAAGGTGACTACTTCAAGTTGCAACCCAGATTCAGTTTCAAAACTATCTTGGATCGCCGGTAGTAAACCGTAATCGGCCGCTAGGCTATCATAGGTGTACACCGTCAGGGTGTTATCTACTGGTGTGACCGTCTGTTGGGTGCAGCCAGTGATGAGGAGACTACCGACTGCAAGGAGAATGAGTTTGTTCATAAAGTGTTTTTAGATCTCTTCCCCGTCCCTGTCGACCTCTCTCCCTAACCCTCTCTCCTTTCAGGAAAGAGGGAATAGCTTCCCCCTCCTGAAAGGAGGGGCGGGGGGAGGTCGAGAAGGGGATGAGATCTGTCTAATAAAAAATTCCCTTCAATAGGGAATACAACACAGTGGCTATATTCCCTTCGCTGGCATTACCCAGATCAGGTGTATAAGGATTTATCTCAGGCCTACTCCGCTAAAGCTTCGTAGCGCCACTCCTATACAGCCCAGTCATTGTAACGGATGATCAGGATTGACACAAGAGGTTAATTATGTCATTCTAGCCGTACCCAAGTGGGCTAGATGGCTGCCCGCCGTCGCTAAGGCTATGGCGGGAGGAAAGTCCGAACATTCACACCGCCGATTGGCAGTGTAAAGAGGTAGTGGGATTATACCCATCCAGCGTGAGCTGCGAGGTGCGAACAGTGATGCCTGGACCGAAAGGAAAGGGATCCGTATTCAAAGGGAATATGGATATACCCGCCGAAGCCTTGGCGAAGGCGGGGGTGCAACAGCTAAATCCTTACCTGAATGCAAGAGCAAATTTATCATGTACGGTCGCAATTGCCCGAACATGATTGGTAGCTCGCATTAGATAGATAGCCATCCACGACAGAATTCGGCTTATCGGCCCAGTTGGGTAACCGTAATGATCACATCTAGTTTGAAACGAGTTGAGCTAATCATTGGTGCATTATTGGTGCCATTAGATTACATCATGATGATCGCCGCTGGTTATACAGCGTACGTGGTTCGGTTTGGAAATACGGTTAGTACTTTGCGCGCCGCTGTCTATGTGTTGCCGTTTGGTGACTACATGAAAATCCTCTTAGCCTCGGCAGTGGTCATGGTGATTATTTTTGCCTTCAACCGCATGTACGATATTACCGGCACACGGCGGATTCTAGATGAGTTGCGTAAAATAGTACTAGCTTGTTCCACTGGAGTGTTGATTGTGATGATCCTGTTCTTTTTTAATCGGGAGTTATTTTCTTCGCGCTTTATTATTTTATCTGCCTGGTTGTTGAGCGTGACGTATCTGGCGGCGATGCGTTTAACAGTGATTATCGTTGAACGCTGGTTGTTTCGTCGCGGTATCGGCGTGCACCGCGTCTTGCTGATTGGTTCATCGCGCACCGCTAGCATTTTATTTGATGCCTTTCGTAACAGTCCTAGTTTAGGGTATAGCGTAATTGAACGTGCCTTGGTGGCCGACGCCTCGCTGTTTGATAAGATTAATAAAGTGATTAAGATCAAAGCGATTGATGACATTATTGTGGCCGACCAAGAGTTATCGCGTGAGCAAATTGCCCGCTTAATCGAGTTCAGTAAAATTCACCACCTTGATTTCAAATATGCCGCCGATATTTTTGATACCCAGGTGTCGCATATTGCGATGCGCCCAGTGGCTGGTATTCCGTTGGTGGAATTACGCCGGACGCCGTTACAAGGGTGGGGGCGCATTTTTAAGCGCGCGATTGATGTGGTTTTTTCTAGTTTGGCGTTAGTGGTCTTTTCGCCCGTGATGTTGGCAACGGCTATTGCGGTACGGTTAGATTCAGCCGGCCCAGTGATCTATAAAAATCGCCGCGTCGGAGAAACCGGTAGAGAATTTGATACCTTGAAGTTTCGCTCAATGAAAAAAGAGTATTGCATCGGTGAGCAGTTTGGTAATCCGGCTGCTGCTTTGGCCTTAGAACAAAAATTGATCCAGGAGCAGAGCATTAAAACGGGTCCGGTTTATAAAATCAAAGATGACCCCAGAGTGACACGTGTTGGCAAATTTATTCGTAAATATTCTTTAGACGAGTTTCCGCAATTTTGGAATGTCTTGAAAGGGGAGATGAGTTTAGTGGGTCCACGACCACACCAGCCGCGCGAAGTGGAACAGTACGCGGATTATGAGCGCGCTATTTTGACGATGAAACCAGGTGTCTCTGGTTTGGCGCAAATTTCTGGCCGATCGGATTTAGAGTTTTCGGAAGAAATGCGCCTGGACACCTATTATATGGAGAACTGGAGTATTTTGCTGGATGTGTATATTCTATTTAAAACCCCGTTTACCTTATTGAAAAAACGTTCCGCGTTATGAAGATAGCCTTAGTACATGATCATTTAGCTCAAGATGGTGGTGCCGAAAAAGTCCTACAAGCTTTTCAGCGTATTTGGCCAGATGCCCCTACCTATGTCATTGTGCATGATCCTCAATCTGCCAATGCCGCTTTTAAGGGTAAGGATATTCGCACTTCCTTTTTGCAACGTTGGCCTGGCGGGGTGAAACACTACCAGTGGTTTTTTCCCTTGATGCCGACCGCCGTCGAAAGTTATGATCTGATGGAATACGATGTGGTGCTCTCGAGTACCGCTTCCTTTGCCAAAGGGGTGATTACACGACCAGAGACGTTGCATATTTGTTATTGTCACACGCCGACGCGTTATTTATGGAGTGATACCCATGATTATGTACAGGAGCTAGAGGTGAATCGGGTGATCAAATGGTTTTTGCCGTTTTTTCTAACCTATGTGCGCTTGTGGGATAAAGTGGCCGCGGATCGAGTGGATCGTTTCGTTGCCAATTCACGTTTGGTTCAAGATCGCATCACTAAATATTATAACAAGTCAGCCGACTTGATTTATCCGCCAGTGGATACTCAACAGTTTAAGATTGGTCCAGTGGGTGACTATTATTTGGCGGGTGGTCGGTTGGTGCCCTATAAGCGATTTGACCTCATTGTCGATGCTTTTAATCATCTTGGTCGAAAATTAAAAGTGTTTGGTGATGGTCCAGAACTAAAACAATTACGTGCTCGGGCTGGCAGCAATATCGAATTTGTGGGTCGCGTTGATGATGTTGAACTGGCCAAACTGTATAGTGGCTGCTTGGCCTTTATTAACCCCCAAGTAGAAGATTTCGGTATTACCATGGTAGAAGCCATGGCGGCTGGTCGCCCCGTATTTGCCTTTCGAGCGGGGGGTGCCCGTGAGATCATTCAACCAGGTGTGACCGGTGAGTGGTTCGATTATCAGACCTGGGAAGATTTAGCGGATTTGATTGTGCGGGTGGATCCCATGCGCTATGATTCGGCCGTTATTCAGCAGCAAGCCCAGTTATTTTCCACGGATCAGTTTGAGCAAAAAATGAAAGCCTTTGTGGAAGGTGCATATAGTGAGTTTACACGTCAGCGCTGATCAGGTAGGATAAGTTTTATGCAAATCAAAGAACACATTATCATTCTCCGCCGTTCCCTGGCCTTTATCCTGGTCTTTGGATTAGTGGTGGGGGCAATTACCTATGTCTTAGCCAGTCGCCGGGCACCCAGCTATCAGGCTATCCAGACCTATAATCTGCAATTAGTGAACCGTTCCACTACGGTCGACTACCAATATGGTTCGTACTATGACTTAAAAGGGGCGGAATTATTCACCCAGCACGTCATGAGTATGCTGCGCAGCCCAGCGGTGATTGAAGCGATTTATCAGCAAGCCGAGATTGCTTACACCATCGATAATATCAGCCGCTTTACTAGTCAATTTCGAACCGATCAAGGTTCTTCACAACAAGTGACGGTCACCTTTAGTCGTTATAATCCGGATGAAGCCAAAGCGTTGGCTGAAGCGATGACAGTAGTGTTGAGTCGTGAAGTCAATTTGGCGCAAACGGATACCGATGGACGTAGTCTGTTTTACCTCAGTGCGTTACCTCCTGTGGTAGTCTATCAGCCCGTCAATGTCACCTTAATGACGACTGCGGCAGTGTTCGCTGGCTGGTTGCTAGCGTTGATGTTGGTTCATATTCGGCGCTATCTGCAATAACGATGCGCATTGGCATCGACGCTCGTCCATTATTGGAGCCGTATCCATCCGGCGTGAGTGTCTATACCGCTGAACTATTACTGGCCTTGTTGGCTCTACCCGAGCGTCAGGATACCCTGTGTTTGTTTACTGCTGGCTGGACCGTTCCCACGGATCGTCTTAAACCGTTTTTAAACTATCCGCATGTTGAGTGGCAGCATTTGAATATCCCGAACAAACTATTCGCTTTACACTTGGCACCAAAGTTGGATCGAGTGCTTGGTAAAGTGGATGTGTTATTTACTCCCAATTGGAATTTCACTCCAGTGTCGCGCGCTTGCCCGGTGGTATTGACGGTGCATGATTGCGCCATTGCGTTATATCCTCAGTTATTATCGCGCAAACAGAAATTGTGGCATACACTTATTCGTCCCAAGGCTCAGTTGCGGCGAGCCCGGAGTTTAATTGCCGTATCTGACACCACTCGGACGGATGTGATAGCGCACTATCAGTTTCCAGCTGATCGGATTACGACTATTCATTCCGCAGCTCCCACGCCAGTTGAGCCGATCACTGTGCCCGGTTTGCCGGACAAATATGTAGTGGTCATCGGAACCGGAGAGCGACGCAAAAACTTAGCGGCTATCCAAGCGGCTCACATTCATTTACCGATTATACGTGTAGGCGACCACACCGGACCATATGGTTATTTATCAGCCGGGGAAAAATGGTATGTCCTGCAACATGCTCAGGCTCTGGTTTATATTAGTTTATATGAAGGGTTTGGTTTTCCGCCGTTAGAAGCCTTTCAAGCGGGCGTGCCAGTGGTGGCTAGTTGTGCTGGCGCCATTCCAGAAATTTGTGGCTCGGCCGCTTTATATGTGAATCCGTATTCTAGTAGCGATGTGACCAACGCGGTGAATACGGTGATTGCAGATCAAACCGTACGGGCACAACTGATTGCGGCTGGAACAGCGCAACTAAAATTGTTTAACTGGCAAACTGCCGCGCGCGCCACGTTGCAGGTTCTGCACCAGGCAGTATACTAACCCCATGCGCATCGGGATTGACGCCAGATTTTTCGGCGGGGAACAATCAAAGGGCTTGGGTCGTTACACGCAAAAGTTGTTGCGCTATTTATTTGAATTAGATCACACTAATCAATATGTGGTGTTTGTGCCGGAAGAGATGGTGCAGCGCTGGCCATATCCGCATCCGAACGTGACAGTAGTAGCGGCACCGTACGCCTGGTATTCATTGGCGGAACAATTATTCATGCCGTTGTTGCTGCGACGGTACAAGTTGGATCTAGTGCACTTCCCGCACTTTAATGTGCCGCTCTTGTATCGTGGTCCATTTGTGGTCACCATCCATGATTTGATTATTAGTCGCTTTCCGACCGAACGAGCTACGACGCTAGGGCCGATGATGTATCAGTTTAAGCAGTTTGCGTATAACCGCGTCATCCGACATGCGGCGTTTGGCGCCCAACATATTATTACGGTGTCTGAATATTCCAAACATGATCTGATGGATTTTTTCTCCTTACCAGCCGAGCGCATTAGCGTGATGTATGAAGCGGTCGATGAATTCGGTCCCTGGCCGAACGACGATCAAGTAACAACTACTCTTGAACGCTATCATATCAAGTCACCTTATCTGTTATATGTGGGTAATGCCTACCCACATAAAAATTTAACCAGTTTAGTGTTGACGATGCAGCAACTAAAGAAACAAGGGAATCCCACCCGGTGTGTGCTGGTGGGAAAGGCGGATTATTTTTATGACCGACTACAACAATATGCTTGGTCAAAAGATGTCGAGGATGTTATGCAATTTATTGGTTTTGTTCCAGACAAAGATTTACCCAGTTTATACCGTGGTGCCTTTGCGTATCTCTTCCCATCACGTTACGAAGGCTTTGGTCTACCCCCGTTAGAAGCAATGCTCTATGGCACGCCGGTGATTTCGGCGCGCACCTCTTGTTTACCTGAGGTACTGGACGACGCGGTGCTTTATTTTGAACAAGATGACATTTCTGGTATAATAAGCCAGATTCAGCGTTTACAGACAGACGCTGCTTTGCGCCTTGATCTCATTGAACGGGGACGCAAGCAAGTAGCTCGGTATAGTTGGAAGCGCATGGCCAAACAAACGCTGCAAGCCTATGAAAAAATATTCGCCAAACTTAAAACCAAATAAACTGCATAATCACTCGGATGCCGCTGAACGCCTTGGTGTTCCCAGTACGAATATCTTAGATTTGCGCCAAACGCAGACTATTCCAGAGATCACCGTCGAAATTCAGGCAGAGCCAGTTGTCGAGCCGGCTGTTCAGACTGTTCCGGTTATTACTACCATAGTAGAGGTTGCGGACGTACCAGCCGAGGTGGTGGCGGTAGAAGAAATGATCACCGTTCAAGCGATTCCTGAGGTGGCAAAACTAGAACCTATTAAACCGGTCAAAACTAAAGAAACTAACAGAACTCAATTCTCAACTAGGTCGTTTCACTTTGCCTGGCGTCCAATGTTAGCCTTTGCCGTGATTGCCGCGTTGACGATTGTGCCAGCCACGACGATTGCCTTGTGGCAAAAGGCGGCGACTGCTGCTGAGACGATTGCGACTTTAACGGGTGAAGCGGCGGATGACTTTCAACGTGGAGCCGAAGCGACATCGGATTTGCAGTTCGATTCCGCGGCAACTTCATTTGCGGATGCGAAAACCAGTTTTGAAACTGCCCAGGATCAGTTAGCATCCGTCAACACTGCGTTAGTACCCGTGTTGCGCACGTTGCCCGCGACCCATAATCCCTATGTGTCGGCAGAAAATTTGTTGGTGGTTGGTGAACAGTTAGCTGGCGCTGGTGAAGATATGGCGTTTGCCTTTACGTTAGTTCAGCAATTAGGCCTACATGCAGATACAATGCAGCCATCAGATATGTTTGTAGCGGCGCATTCGGCGTTTCGTCCGGTCTTGCCGCGTTTACAGCGCGCTAGTGTAGCTTTGCAAGCGGTCGATGTGAGTACCGTGCCAGCCGAATATCGTGATGCTGTGCGTCAAGTACAAACCACAGTTCCAGTGGTCACGAGTAGTGTGGAGCAGTTGTTATCGTTGAGTGAATCACTCGTTACATTGTTGGGGCATGATGAAACTAAACGGTATTTAGTCTTGTTTCAAAATAATCGTGAGTTGCGTGCGACCGGCGGGTTCATCGGCAGCTTTGCTTTGGTGGACATTAGCCATGGTCGGGTGAGTAGTATCGAAATTCCCGGCGGTGGCCCCTATGATTTGATGGGCAATTTAACCGAACAAGTGGTGGCCCCTCAGCCGCTCCATTTGGTGAATTCGAAGTGGCAACTGCAAGATGCCAACTGGTGGCCAGATTGGCCGACCTCGGCTAAAAAAGTGCAGTGGTTTTATCAGCACAGTGGTGGCGCTAGTGTCGACGGTGTCATTACCCTGACCCCAGACATCATCGAGCAGATGTTGGATTTGACTGGCCCGATCGAGATGCCGGAATACAACACGGTGGTAGACAGCAGCAACTTCTACGATATTACGCAAGCTCAGGCCGAACGCAAATATGATGATACGCGTGAATCTAAAAAATTCATTGCCGACATGACACCGCGGTTGTTGGATAAATTATTCTCGGTTGATGCCAAAACGTTATTGCCGGTGATGCAGGTGGTGTATGATGGTTTGGAACAGAAAGATATCTTACTGTACTTTAACGATCCTTATATTCAACATGAATTTAGTGAGCGTGGCTGGACGGGTGAATTAAAAGCGACCGCGGGCGATTACTTGGAAGTGGTGGACACCAATATTGGCGGCGGCAAAACGGACGCTGCTATTCAACAAACCATTCACCATCAGGCGGATATTTCGGCCGACGGGAGTGTGGTGGATACCGTGACGATTACACGCTTGCATACCGGCACATCAGCCGATCAATTTGCCAATGTCAACAATATTGATTATCTGCGCCTGTATGTTCCGGCTGGCAGCGAACTCATCACCGCCGAGGGCTTTACTCAACCAGAGGCTAGTTTGTTTTTGCCGGTCGAGGCCGGTTACACGCAAGATGCTGATTTAGCCACTGTCACCGGTGAAGTGGTAGTCGACGGTGTTACCCAAACGCGTGTGAGTCAAGAGTTTGGTAAGACCGTTTTTGGTAATTGGATCCAGACCAAACCAGGGGAGAGCAGTACGGTAACGGTGCGCTATCGTTTGCCGTTTAAAGTTGATCGTACCAGTTGGACACCTGGCCGTTACAGTTTATTTATCCAGAAACAGCCGGGAGCCTTTGATCCCATTTTATTGACGGACGTATCTTACCCAGCAGCCTGGAATGTGGTATGGAGCTATCCGACGGAGGGAGCTTTAACGCTACGCCAGACCTTACAACACGATACCTTTACGGGTGCCGTGTTTGAATAGCATGTGGAATCGGTTAAAAACATTATCAGCTTCGGTAGCTGGTGGAGCAGCCATCCTGGCCGTGGCATCGCTCGCTTCGCGCTTAATTGGCTTGGTGCGCGATAATTTATTTGCGCAGTATTTTGGTGCCTCGGATATTTTAGACATGTACAATGCCGCCTTTAAAGTCCCTGACTTTATTTTTAATATCATTGTGCTGGGAGCATTGTCAGCCAGTTTTGTCCCAGTTTTTATTGAGCGTCAGACCCAGGCGGGCAAAGCGGCGGCTGATCAGTTAGCCAGTACCATTCTGACCTTGATGGCCGTGGTATTGTTGGTGCTGACCGTGGGCGCCATTCTGATCGCAGATCCGCTAGCGCACTGGTTAATGGCTAGTCGCTCGGTGGCACAGCAAGTGGGTACAGCCCAACTGATGCGTATTATGTTGGTGAGCGTGATTTTTTTTGGTTTAAGTAATGTCTTTGCTGGGATGTTGCAAGCACGGCGGCGGTTTTTGTCCTTTGCAGCGGCCCCGATCTTATATAACTTGGGGATTATTATTGGCATCATCTGGTTCTATCCCCGTTTTCAATTAGTGGGGTTAGCCTATGGTGTTTTGTTGGGTGCGTTTATGCACTTTGTGGTGCAGGCGGTTGCCGTCTATCAGCAAGGGTTTCGTTATCAACCATTATTTTCTCTACATGCTCCGGGTGTACAAAAAATATTACGCTTAATGCCACCCCGAGCCTTGACCTTAGGAGCAGCTCAACTAAACATTGCCGTGATTGCAATTTTGGCTTTGCGTTTACCCGAAGGTAGTTTGGTGATTTGGACTTGGGCGGATAACTTACAAAATGTACCAATTAATATGTTTGGGGTGTCGCTAGCCCTATCGGCTTTTCCGGTGTTTGCGCAAGCGTTTGCCGATCAGGATTTACCCAAGTTTCGCCAAGTCTTCTCTGAAAACTTCCGCCGGCTACTCTTCTTAATCATTCCCATTAGCGTCGCCATTTTATTATTACGCGCCCAACTGGTGCGGGTGATCTTAGGCTCGTTTGATAGTGGCGCATTTGATTGGGATGCGACCGTGATGACTGCCCAGGTATTAGGCATTTTTGCCATCTCCTTATTTGCTCAGGCCTCCTTGCCATTATTGGCCCGCTCCTTTTTTGCTCATCATGATACGAGAACCACTTTATATATTAGTCTGGGTAGTATGGCGCTCAACTTTGTGTTGGCCTATGGGTTGATGGACTATGTACAGCTGTACGGATTGGCATTGGCCTTTGCCATCAGTAGTCTGGTCAACATGTTGTTATTGGTATTTTTCTTGCGCATTAAGTTTGGTGATCTGGATGATGCCACCATCGTGCGGTCGATTTGGCGTATTATGATCGCTAGTGTAGCGATGGGTTTGACGATTCATGGGATGAAATATTTCGTGGCGCCGTTGGTAGACATGCGCACTTTTGTGGGTATATTCATTCAGACCATCACTAGCCTTGGTGCGGGTGGTACTGTTTATTTGGGTATTGCGTATTACTTTCATTTTCCTGAACTACAAATTGTCAAACAACAACTTGCTAAGATTCGTAAATTTTTATGAAGCTGAATATAAAAATAAGCTGGCCAATCTGGCTATTGACGGTTAGTTATTGGGGACTGACGCTACCGTTTATGTCGCGCCTGCCGTATAACTGGGATGCCGCTCAGTTTGTGTTGGCGCTACGGCACTATGACATCAGTATGCACCAACCGCATCCACCGGGGTACCCGTTATTTGTAGTGCTGGGTAAACTGTTGTCACTCGTGTTTACAGAAAACACCGCTTTAGTAGTAGTGGCTGCCTTGCTGGGATTTGTTTCCGTGTTGGTGTTGTACTTATTTTGTTATCGGCTATGGTCGAATAAGTTAGGGAGCAGCCTGATTGCTATTGGTTATCTGCTCAACCCGCTGTTTTGGTTGTATCGTGAAACCGCTCTCAGTTATACCGCTGATGCTGCTGCCAGTATTATCATGGGCTACGTAGTCTGGCAGACGATGACGAATCGATTCCGCCACTATGTCTTGATCAGCAGTGTAGTCTTAGCGGTGGCCGGAGCCATTCGACCATCGTTGGTATTGCTCCTATTACCGTTATTCATTTTCCAATTAAGCTTCCATCGTCGTAATTGGAAATTGATCCTGATGGCTTTAGGCATAGTGGTGGTGGGTACCTTGGCCTGGCTGATGCCAGTGATGTGGCTGACGGGCGGAGTAGGGGAATACTTAACGCATTCACGTAATTTATATAGTACAGCCGCCGCCAGCATCAACATTGGTGCACAAACTAAATTACTGTTCAATACATTATTGGTCAGCTTGAATATCATCCTCATTCCAATGGTGGCTGGAGTTGTGCTACTCGTCATCCGTTATCGACTGTACTGGCGTACGTTTATTCATGTCTATCTATACGCCGTGGTTTGGTTGTTACCAGCTGTGTTGGTTTATTCGTTCGGCCATTTTGGTCAGCTTGGATACGCCTTGATCCTCGTTCCGCCTTGTTACTTACTGCTGATACCGGTGATGCAATCCAGCTTAGATAAATGGATACTACGTTGGTTAGGTGCACTAGGTTTGGCACTGATCAGTTTAATTTTTTTAGTACTGACCCCTGGCTACGCTCATCCGAACTTTTTTCCCCATACGCGAGCGGAACTGTACTTACAACACTTAGCTCGCATCACGCCTAACCTGTTCAAATTGAATCGGGTTGCTATTAAGCAAAACGATACCAAGTTAACCAGTATTATGGCGGCGATGACAGCGTATCCGCCAAGCCAAACGGTGATTGTCACTGGACGTGACCTGCTCTACCCATCACCGGCTAATGGATTACTGATCAGGAATGATGAGTTACTGCGCGAACTATCTGCCATGCTACCAGATTATACTGTGGTAGAGGTAGCGCCAGGGCGAGATTATTTTTTACAAGCATATGCGAACCAGATGGAGACGACGTATCAGCGCACCATCACGTTGCCTAATGAGCTGCACTATGTGGTCTTTATGCTGGATTATTTTCCGTCGGATCAACTACCGGATCAGCTCATGACTACGGCGTTGCCGTTATCCGGTACGGATGCTTTTTATCAATTGGGTATTATGGATCAACCCTGGGAATTTGCTGGCTTTACGTTCCAGCGCGAGGCTGATAAGCTGGTGCCGTGACCTCTTTAGACCACATTCGCAATTTTTGTATTATTGCCCACATTGACCATGGTAAAAGCACCTTGGCTGATCGGTTATTAGAATTGACTGGCACCGTCACCAAACGCGAGATGAAGGAACAACTCCTGGATTCCATGGATTTGGAACGGGAGCGTGGCATTACCATCAAGTTGCAGCCCGTGCGCATGGAATATAAGGGGCACGTTTTAAATTTGATCGATACGCCTGGTCATGTCGACTTTACCTATGAAGTATCACGCTCGTTGGCCGCCGTGGAAGGGGCTTTACTAGTCATCGATGCCTCGCAGGGGATCGAAGCGCAAACCCTAGCAAACTTATACCTCGCTGTTGAACAGAATCTAGAAATTATTCCGGTGATTAATAAAATTGATTTACCGGCTGCCAATGTACCAAAAGTGATGCAGGAAATTAAAAGTTTACTGGGTTCGCGTGATGAAGAGATTATTGCCGTCTCCGCTAAGACCGGAGAAAATGTTGAGGCGATTTTAGATGCGGTCATTGCCCGTATTGCTCCACCTAGTTCGGCGGGTAATGAAACTAAAGCGTTGATTTTTGATTCCACCTTTGATGATTACCGCGGAGTGGTGGCGTATGTGCGGCTGATGCAAGGTAGTATTGGTCGCCATAGCAAATTGACCTTCATGCAAAACAAGATTCAAACGGAAGCTCTAGAAGTCGGTTACTTTAAACCTAAATATTTAGCTCAGACGGAAATCAACAGTGGAGAGATCGGCTATGTCATTACTGGATTAAAATCGGTTGAAGATTGTAAAGTTGGTGATACCATTACGTTGACGCAGCAACCGGCTTCGGAAGCGTTGCCGGGTTACCAACAGGCCAAGCCGATGGTGTTTGCCAGTATTTTTTGCAAAGAAGGTGACGATTATTCCAAACTGCGTGAGGCTCTCGGTAAATTAAAACTCAATGATGCCTCGTTAACCTATGAACCAGAAAATTCCAAAGCCCTTGGTTTTGGGTTTCGCTGTGGGTTTTTAGGATTATTGCATTTAGATGTGGTGCAAGAACGTCTCCATCGCGAGCATGACTTAGAATTGATTGTCACTGTGCCGGCCGTAGCGTATCGTGTCACGAATACGAAAGGTCAGGTTGAAACGATTTCATCGCCATTGGATTGGCCTGACCCAACCCAGGTGAAATTATCAGAGGAACCGGTAATGCAGGTGGATGTGGTCACACCCACCGACTACATTGGTGGTATTATGAAGTTACTCCAAGATCGTCGTGGTCAGCCGACCGGGAGTGATCTCGAATATCTCAATCCGGAGCGGGTGGTCATTCATTACCAGGTACCTCTCTCTGGGATCATCGTCGACTTTTATGATCGCTTAAAGAGCGTGTCTTCGGGTTACGCTTCCTTGAACTATGAATTCAAGGGCTTTATTGAGTGTAAAGTGCGGCGTTTAGATATTATGGTAGCAGGGGAGCCAATTGAAGCGTTATCTTCCATTGTGTATGAAGATGAAGCCCAGTCAGCTGGCCGTAAGATTGTGGCTGCTTTAAAAAAGGTATTACCACGACAAATGTTTGAAGTTCGACTGCAAGCCGCGATTGGTGGTAAAATAATAGCATCGGAAAAAATCCCAGCTATGCGCAAGGACGTGACCGCCGGACTGTATGGCGGTGATATCAGCCGCAAACATAAACTGTTAGATAAACAGAAGAAGGGTAAGGCTAAAATGAAAAGTATGGGCAAGGTGGATATTCCGAAAGAAGCCTTTTTGGCAGTTTTAAAGCGTTAATCATACGATACACATGCGTTTAGTTTCCTGGTCGATCAGTCTTGGCGTGTTGGTGATACCAGCCCTCAGTGTGGCGACTACCAGCATTGAACTATCTGATTTGGCAGTGGTGACCGGTGCAACCGAAGGCACGCTAGCGACTACCGGGTTGGCTCAGATTGGTGATGTCAATGGTGATGGCTATGAGGATGTTGCACTGGGCGCTCCGGATGCTGGCGACGAGAGCCAAGGAGCGGTCTACATTTTATACGGTCAGGCCGATCGGATTGATCAAGTGGTGTTTGCGGATTTACCGACTTTAGTAGGTGAAGAGGCGGGTGATCAGCTAGGTTCGGTGGTGGCTGGACTAGGGGATATCAATGCAGATAGTTATGATGATTTTGCGCTCACCTCACAATATCATGACACGGGCGAGAATAATCCAGGAACTGTGTACCTGATCTATGGTCAGGCGACGGCGTATACTAATCAAACCGTGGCTAGTCGTCCCCGTTGGTATGGTGCCGATAATAATGATCATGCGGGTGTCAGTTTGGCCGGGGTTGGTGATATCAATAGTGATAGCTATGACGATTGGGCAGTTGGCGCCACTTGGCATGATGATCGCAGTGGTGGCATCTATGTGCTCTATGGTCAGGCGACAGCTTTTACGGGTACGCAGCAGCTATCCGATCAGCCATTTTTTTCCGGCAGTGATGACTTTGATTATGCCGGTAGTGCTATAGCGGCTGGTGATGTCACTGGGGATGGCGTGTCCGATATCGTGGTATCTGCTCCACGGTATGATGGTACCGAACGAGATGTCGGTACGGTCTACACGATTCCTGGTCGCACCACAGCATATAATAGTACTAACTTAGATACATTTACTAGTGTGAGTGGTGCCACCAAACGGGAGCGCATCGGCACGAGCTTAGCTGTGGGTGATGTCACTGGTGATAATGTAAACGACATTATTGTTGGTGTACCGTACAGTGATACGGCTGGTGATAACGCCGGTGTGGTCTACGTTAATTCTACCGCTACAACCATCACTGGTGGAACAACCGGTGATCTGTTTGGTAAATCGTTAGCCTGGCTGGGGGACGTGACCGGTGATGGTGCCAATGATCTGTTGATTGGCGCACCATCCGAATTAGATCCACAAGCTGGTTTTGGCTGGTTACATTCCACATTGGCGGATTACCAATTGGCCGGTGAAGTCGTAGGTGACTTGGCTGGAGCCGTTGTGGCCGGTGCTGATTTGAATGGTGATGGTCAAACTGAGTTACTCATTGCCGCTCCACACTATGATGGCAATAGAGGTCGGCTCTATATTGGTTATTGGCCTATTTACACCTGTGCTAATTCAGTGGAGTTAGGCGGTCTATTGGCTGATTATCCCAGCACTGATTATAAATTGCGCAACTATGCTGCCAATAGTCACTTTAAAATTGCCGTGGAACGACGTGGTCAGCAAGCCTTTTTGATTAATTGTAATGCTAACCGGATTGAGCAGACACTGACCTTTAATACGCGCACGCAACGTAAAATACTGGCGCGGGTATTTCGCGCCCGTGGTGCTAATCTCTTTATTGCAGTAACCCGGACTCCGAGCAAACGCAAAATTAAAATCTTTCTCTATCAGCAAACTGAATCTGCGCTTGTAGAAACAGATTATTTGAAACGGAAATGGCGACCGCGTGGTTTTCGGATTAAATTAAACCATCACAATAAAGTAGTGTTGCAAAAAGGCCAAGAACGTAAACACCGGTTACGTTATCGGGTGCGCCTGGATTTAACTTTGAATCCATTAGACTAATGCGTCGACGTTTTTCTGCATTGACATCCCATTGGCACGTACCGAATTATACTTTGATCGGCCTGCTCTTAATTTTATTGATGTTTGGTTTGATCATGTTGTCGTCAGCTAGTTCAGTGGCCGGCTTCGAAAAGTTTGATGATCCATATTATTTTGTGAAACGGCAATTACTCTATGGTGTGTTGTTTGGGTTGCCCGTGATGTGGTTGTTGTCGCGCATCGATTATCACATTTGGAAGCGCTATGCGTTTGCGCTAATTGTGGTGAATATCATTTTTCTGATTTTAGTATTGGTACCTGGAATTGGGGTAGAATTATTGGGGGCTCGGCGCTGGATTAACTTAGGTGGTATTTTATTTCAACCATCAGAACTGATTAAACTAACTTTTCTGCTCTATCTAGGGTTGTGGTTAGAAGCCCGGCAAAAAAGTCGGGCGATTCGTGACATTTCAACTGGGTTTGCTCCCTTCATGACCATGATTGGTTTTTTGGTCTTGATGATTGCCGGTGTGCAGAAAGACCTGGGTACGATGGTCATTATTGCCGTCATTGCGGTCGTGGCTTATTTTATCGCCGGTGCTCCCTGGAAACATTTAGCGGTGATTGGAGCAGCTGGGGTGGCGATGTTACTCTTCTTAATTAAGGTGCTGCCATGGTTTATTCCCTCCTTTAGTTATCGAGCTAATCGGTTGACGGTGTTTTTGAATCCAGATCTGGATCCGCTAGGGATTGGTTTTCATATTAACCAGGCGTTGTTGGCGATTGGTTCGGGTGGTTTATTTGGCGTGGGGCTAGGCCATTCGCGGCAAAAATTTAATTACTTACCAGAAGTAGCCACCGATTCTATTTTTGCGGTAGTCGCGGAAGAGATGGGGTTTATTATTGCCTTGAGTCTGGTGGCACTCTATGTTGGGATTATGTGGCAGGGGATCCAGGTAGCCAAAGCGGCCCCGGATCATTTCGGTAAAATTGTCGCGGCTGGGATTGTGACCTGGATTACCTTTCAGGCCGTGGTTAACATTATGGCTATGTTGTCGCTACTACCGTTAACTGGCATTCCGTTACCATTCGTCAGTTATGGTAGTACCTCGATGGTTACTTTGCTGGCCGCCGTGGGCATTTTGATTAATATTTCGCGGCAAACTAATCAACGATAATATGCGCATTCTGTTTAGTGGCGGTGGCACAGCCGGGTCAGTTACACCATTATTAGCGTTAGCGGAACAGTTGCAGGAGCACGATCTCTATTTTGTTGGCACCAAGCGTGGTGTGGAACGGAAACTCGTGACTGGGATGACATACATTCCTTTATTAGCCGGAAAATGGCGACGTTATTTTTCTGTACGGAATGTATTGGATTTATTCGTTATTGTGGGTGCGTTCTTTCAAGCTTGGTTTTATGTATTGAAGTATGCTCCGGATGTGGTGGTGTCAGCCGGTGGGTTTGTATCGGTGCCGGTAGTGTGGGCGGCTTGGTGGTGCAACATTCCAACGCTCGTGCACCATCAAGATGTGCAGATGAGCTTAGCTACTCGTTTAATGAAACCGTTTGCCAGTGTCGTCACTACGGCGCGGGAAATTGGTAACCCAGTACGATCACTGACCGTCACCACGAATGATTTTAAGCTGGACTCCAC